>CAYUFI010000038.1:0-14208 GCA_964444175.1 uncultured Clostridiaceae bacterium
TTGTGGCTTTTACTGAAGAGGATGAGAGAAAAGCTGTCGCCTTTGAGTGGAGAGGCCCGCATTACCATTTCCCTCTTTTCCAGCCGCTGATTGAGAAAGAGGGTTTCTGCTTCCCGAAAGTCGATAACAGACTTCTCTACGAAGCCATCAAGGACGCGGACGTCGTGCACCTGTTCCTGCCTTTCAAGGAAGAGAACAACGCGCGGCTCATCGCGCAGAGCCTCGGAGTCGCTGTCACCGGCGCGTTCCATCTGCAGCCGCAGAACATCACCGGGGCCATCCATCTCGCCTGGGCCGGATTCATCAACGACATCCTGTTCTATTCGTTCAAGCGGTACCTGTATCAGTCGGTTCATTACGTCCACTGTCCTTCGAAGATGATCGCCGACCAGCTCGTGAAGCATCGTTACGACCGGAACGAGAAGGTCGTCATCTCGAACGGCGTCACGGGATACTTCCACCCGGTCGAAGCCGAAAAGGAAGCGGATTTGAAGGATCAATACGTGATTACGATGGTCGGGCGCCTCGCCGGGGAAAAGCGACAGGACCTCATCATCAAGGCCATCGCTCAGTCGAAATACAATTCGAAGATCCAGCTCGTCCTCTGCGGGCAGGGACCGGACAAAAACAAGCTGATTCGCCTCGCGAAGAAGGTCGGGTTGACGAATCCGCCGCGCATCGAGTTCTGCAACCAGGAGAAGCTGAGGAACATCCTCAACACGACCGATCTCTACATACACGCTTCGGATTTTGAAATCGAGGGCATCGCGTGCATCGAAGCCTTCGCGTGCGGGGCGGTGCCGCTGATTTCCGACGCCGAGCTCTCCGCGACCAAGGAATTCTCGGTCGACGACGAGCACTGCCTTTTCCGGCACGGCAACGCCAGGGATCTGAAGAACCGCATCGAATGGTTCATCGAGCATCCGCAGGAAAAAGAAGCCCTGAAAGCCCGCTATATCGAAGAAGCGAAAAAGTATCAGCTTTCCTTCATGGTCGACAAGATGGAACAGATGCTTTTGAAAGCCGTCGAGGAGAAAAAGGAAAACAAAGACATTCCGACCCTCTATCCGCGCCGGCACGACATCAAGAAGTCACGGAAGATCTTCAAAAAGCTCCAGAAGCAGGGCGTCGTGGATTCCATCCCCGAATACTGCTTCAAGAAAATCTGAGCGGATTTCAAATGATGGAAAAAGCGCAGTTCTGATGTGAGACCCAAAAGTTGAATTTCCAACTGGATGGTCTCACCTCATTCCTCCTGCGCTTTTTTGATTTACAGCTTTTCCTTTTCGCCTTTGAGGATTTCCGGATACATCGCTTTGATGCCTTCGATAGGGGCGGTCAAAGCGTTTGAGGAAACGTGGATCGGGGTCGAGAGCTTTTTCTCGAAGAAGAGGCGCGCGCCCGTGAGGAGGCAACCTCCGCCGCAAAGGATGATGCCCGAGTGGAGGATGTCGGAAGCGACTTCCGAAGGCGCCTCCCCGAGCGTATCGATGACGGCGTCGCAGATCTGCTGGTAGAGGACGCGGATGACCGAGCTGATTTCTTCTGTCGACAGAATGAGCGTGTGCGGAAGCCCGTTCACGAGGGATTTGCCGGAAACTTCGATGAGGTTGTTGTCCGGATTTTCCTCGAGCGTGCCGATCTTCATCTTGATGTATTCGGCGGTCTTGGGACCGACGGAAAGCTGGTGGGCCGTGCGGAGATAACGGGCGATCGCTTCGTCGACGGTGTTCCCGGCCACGCGGATGGAATTCTTCACGATAATCCTGCCTAAGGCCAGAGCGGCGATATCCGTCAGGGCCCCGCCGATATCGACCATCAGGGTCCCGCGGGTCGAATAGATGTCGATGCCGGAACCCGCCGCGGCGGCCAAAGGCGCCTCGATCAGGTGAAGAGAGGTGATCCGCAGAGCTTTTGCCACGGATTTCAGCGCGTCTTTCTCGACCGGAGTCAAAGAACACGGGACGGACAGGATGACCTGCGCCCGGTGCAGCGAATTCGCCTCGCGGATGTTCTGGAAGGCTCGGTAAAGATACTTCGCCGTCGCCTCGACGTCGGCGACCGCTCCGTCTTTTAACGGGAAGACGACCTCGGTCCCTTCCGGAACCTTGCCGATGAGCTTGTGCGCGAGATAGCCAATCTCGAGGATTTCGTGGGTATTTTTATCCCAGGCGAGGACGGTCGGTTCGTCGAAGACGACCGATTCGGATCCGCTGATCCAGATCGTCGTGTTCGTCGTCCCCATGTCGATGCCGATAACCTTTTTTGCCATACTTTCCACTAAACTTTCTGCCTTTTAGTATATACCGAAAAACGGAACGAAAAAAGAAGGCAGAAACCTTCTTCCTTCCTGCAGGAGATCTACTTGTCCGCGTTTTCGGCTTCGCGCAGCTCGGCGCGTCTCTTCGCGTCCGCCTTCTTGCGCGTCTCCGTATCGAGAATCTTCTTTCTCATGCGGAGATTGACCGGCGTGACTTCGATGAGCTCGTCGGAGTTGATGTAGTCGAGGCAGGCTTCTAGAGTCAAATGGCGGTAGCCCTTGAGGACGACCGTGTTGTCCTTGTTGGACGAACGCTGGTTGCCCAGAGACTTCTGCTTCGTGACCGTCACGACCATGTCGTCGTTGTACTTGTTCTCGCCAACGATCATGCCTTCGTAGACATCCGTGCCCGGCCCGAGGAACATCGTTCCTCTCTCTTCGGTGTACTTGATGGCGTACGCGGTCGAAGTGCCTTCGTCAGCGGAGACCAGGACGCCGTTGGTGCGTTCGCCGATCCTCGTCTTGAGCATCGGACGGTATTCCTTGAAGGAGTGGTTCGCGACGCCGTATCCGCCCGTAAGGGTCATGAACGGAGTATTGAACGAAAGCAGGCCTCTGGTCGGGATGACGTAGTTCAGACGGGTCAGGCCGTTCGCGGAATTCATGTTGATCATTTCTGCGCCGCGTCTGCCCAAGAAATCGATGATGGTTCCAGTGTACTGGTCCGGCGTATCGATCTGCAGGTCCTCGTACGGTTCGTACTGCTTGCCGTCGATGACCTTGATCAGGACCTCCGGACGGGAGACGAGGAGTTCGAATCCTTCGCGACGGAGCGTTTCAATCAGGACCGAGAGATGCAGTTCGCCTCTGCCGATGACCGTGAACGATTCGCTGGACGCCTGCTGGTGGAAACGCAGCGAGACGTCTCTCTGGGTTTCGCGGTACAGACGGTCCTGGATCTTCTTGGCGGAGAGAATCTTCCCGTCGCGTCCGGCGAACGGGGAGTGGTTGGCCGAGAAAGTCATCTGCAGGGTCGGCTCGTCGATGCGGAGCGGAGGCAGAGCCTCGAGATGCAGCGGATCGACGACGGTTTCGCCGACGTTGATGTCCGGCAGTCCGCCGATGGCGACGATTTCGCCCGCGGTCGCTTCCGGAACGTCGATGCGGTTCAGACCCTCGAAGCCGTAGAGCTTAGTGACCTTGAACGGCTTCTGCGTGCCGTCGAGACGCATGCAGACCACGTCCTGGCCGATTTTGACGGTACCGCGCTGGATGCGGCCGATGCCGATTCTTCCGACATAGTCGTTATAGTCCAAAAGGGACGGCTGGAACTGCAGCGGACCGTTGACGTCGACTTTCGGAGCCGGAAGTTCCTTGATGATGGTGTCGAGGACCGGAGCCATGCCTTCCTTCTGGTCCGCCGGATTCGGCGAATAGGAGGAAGTGCCTTTGAGGGCGGAGCAGAAGACGGTCGGGAATTCGAGCATGTCGTCGTCCGCGCCGAGTTCGATGAACAGGTTCAGGATCGAATCGAGCGTGGCGCTGATATTCGCGTTCGGACGGTCGACCTTGTTGACGACGACAATCGGCTTCAGGTGCGACTCGAACGCTTTCTTTAAGACGAAACGGGTCTGCGGCATCGAGCCTTCGTAGGCGTCGACGACCAGGACGACTCCGTCGACCATGTTCATGATACGTTCGACCTCGCCCGAGAAATCGGCGTGCCCCGGAGTATCGACGATATTAATGCGGTATCCTTTGTAATCGATGGAAGTCGTCTTGGAAAGAATCGTGATTCCGCGCTCGTGCTCAATCGCGTTCGAATCCATGACGTCGATGTCGACCTTTTCGTTGTCGCGGAATTCCCCGGCGAACTTCAACAGCTGGCCGACCAGGGTGGTCTTGCCGTGGTCGACGTGCGCGATAATGGCGACGTTGCGGATTTTATCGACTGCTTCAGACATAGTGTTCCTCCTCTGTCTTTTATTGGCTTACGCAACAAAAGAAACTACTCTCGTAAAAGAGCCGGTTGTAATTATAGCACAGACGCATCCTCTTTAAAGATGAAAGTCTTTACTTTCTTCGGATTCCATTGATATTATTTCAATTAGGAAACCCCGCCCGAGCGCGGAGAACGCGAAGTGCTATACTAGAGGCGGATAACAGAAACGAAAGCGAGGAGCTTATGGCCATTCGACTGGTAACCGATACCTGTGCTGATCTCAGTCCGGAAGAACTGGGGGAGGGAAACGTCCTTCTCCCGATTCCCGTCTACATCGACGGGAAGGAATATTTCCCGTTCGAGAACCTGTCCCCGGCGCAGTTCTACGAGCTGCAGGAGACCGCCAAGGAACTCCCGCACACTTCCGCCGTGCCGCTTCTCGACGCGGTGAAGGCTTTTAAGGACATCGTTTCGAAAGGGGACGAACTCGTCGGAATCTTCATGGGCTCGGCCCATTCGTCTACCTACAACACCTGCGTCCTCGCGCGGGAACAGATCGAAGAAGACCTCGGAGCAGAGGCCGCTTCGAAGATTCATCTCGTCGATTCGAAGAACGTCACCTTCCCGGAAGCCGCCTTGGTCTTAGAGGCCAAGCGCCTGATCGAAGAAGGGAAGATGAGCGCCCAGGAAATCGAGGACCGCATCCATTATCTCGTCCCGCGCATCCACATGCGCGCGTTCATCGCCGATCTCTTCTTCTTGAAGAAATACGGCCGCATCTCCGCGGTATCCGCGGCGTTCGGAAGCCTGTTGAACTTCAAGGTCGTCATCTCCACGGGGAATAACTCGATCCGCGTCCGTTCCAAGGAACGCGGCATCCCGCGCGCGCTGCACGCCTGCCTCGACGCGGCGCTTTCGCAGAACATCGATACGGATTTGCCCTGCTACGTCGGATACACGTCCGACAGGGAACGCGGGGAGAAGCTGAAGGAAATCGTCGAGGCGAATTCGTCTTTGAAAGTCGCCCGCCTCATCAACATCGGCGCGACCGTCGGGACCCACGTCGGTCCGGGCTCGGCCGGCTTCTGCTGGTTCAGCAAGGACGAGGACGACGGGGAATAGGCCATGGAAGAAGATCTGACCGAGTACATCCATTCCGTCAAGAACGATCCGGAGGAACGCGACGCCCAGGCGTTCGGATACGCCGAGGAGATCTGCGAAATCCACGATTCGGAACTGCCGGACGGAAGAAATTCGTATAACGTCCCGATCCGTGTGCTGCTTCTCTCCTATTTCGAGCGTCTCTCGTATTACGAAAAGACCCGCGTAAGCTACGAATCCTATGCCCGCTACGCGCGCTTCCTCGAGCAGACTCCCAGGAAAGAAAAAGACTACGATGCGAACCGCCTCAAGGAAGAAGAGGACGGCTATAAGGGCGTGGAAGGTTCCCGCTCGGCCTTGGTCAAGGTCGCTTCGGAAATCGAAAATCCCGCTTTCCGGGTCTATCTTGTCCTGCTCAGCGTCTGTCTTTTAAAGGACATCGGGCCTCTCACCAAACGTCAGAAACTCTTTTTGGAAGACACGTTAAAAGCGCTTCGGATCGACTGAAGCGCTTTTCGTTTGATTCGGAATTTGACGGAATTTTTGAATCTTCCGGCGGATTTACTTTCTGGCGCTGACGTAGCGGAAGAATTCGCGCACTTCCTTCAAGGAAGCGCACTTGCACATGAAGAAATAATCCCCGAGGTCGTCCGCGAGCGCGGGAGGATTGTCCTTTTCGAAACAGATCTTTCCGGCGTAGGCCGCGTTGATTTCGCTGACGTCATGGACGTAGGAGACGTTCTTCCTTCTTCCGACGTAGGCGCAGTAATACTTCGTCAAGTCCAGCTTCACGTTCGTCTTATCGAACGCCATGACGTCGCCCCAGACCTGGTAGATGTCGAGCGAGTAGGCGAAGTCGATCATGTCCGGCGTGTATCCGCCCGGGACGCGCATGTTCACTTCGAGCCCGACGAGGTCGCCTTTCTTTCCGCAGACCTGGTCTTTGTCGAGACGGAAGAATTCCAGATGGTAGAAGCGGGATTTCGCCCCGAAGGCCTTCAAAATCCTCTGTCCGGCGTCATATAAGTACTTTGGAACTTTCTTGGACGTGTAGTAGCAGCAGTCCGTGTTGCCGGCCAATATCGACATCGGCTGGCTCGGGAAAACGTGGTGCGTCGGATAGACGACGTTCCCTTTGCTGTCGCAGACGCCGTCGAAGGAAATCAGGGTGCCGCTGATGAATGGTTCGAGGATGTACGTCCTTCCTTTTTCCTTCTTTAAGAAGAAATTTTCCAGATCCTTTTCGTTATCGATGCGGAACGTCGAATTCGCGCCGACCCCGTCGTCCGGCTTGGCGCAGAGAGGGTAGCCGACTTTCCGGATGAAGGGCGCGCAGTCGTTCTCGTCCTTTACGAGGTGGAACGGAGCGCATTTGACGCGCGCTTCCTTATATTTCTCTTTCATCAGGGATTTGCGGCGGAAATACTGCACTTGCGCGGTCTTCGGACCGGTCGTGACGTTGAAATCCTCGCGCAGATGCGCGTCGTCGGACATCCAGAACTCGTTGTTCGACTCGATGAAATCGATTTTCCCATGGCGCGAGATGAAATATCCGACAGCCTTGACCTTCTGATCGTAATTCGAAAGATCATCGACGCGGTAATAGTCGCTTAAGGCGTTCTTCAGTTCCGGCTTCAGATTCTCGTACGGGACGTCCGCGATGCCGCAGACGCAGACGCCGTCTTTTTTCAAAGCGGCGCAGAAGCGCCAGTAGTTTTCAGGAAAATGCGGGGAAATAAATACGAAATTCATAAAGGTACGCCTCCTTCTATCCGGTTTTTCCGTTCCTGTCCTACTTTCCATTATACGTTATTCGGCGTCAGTGGGCGAGAATGCTGAGGGAAATCAGCATGTAGATCGCTAACGAGAGCGAATCGACAATCGAGGTCACGAGCGGACCCGCCATGATGGCCGGGTCGACGTGGATCATCTTCCCCAACAGCGGCAGCATCGAACCGATGGACTTCGAGAGGATGACGACGATGAGGCCGGTCAGAGCGACGACCGCCGCGATCTGCCAGTTCGCGAAATGCGTTCCGTCCGGGCTCGGGTTGTTCGTGATGATGCCGGTCGAAAGCTCAATCATCATCCAGCCGAAATTCACGACGGCGACGATAACGGCGACGATGAACGCCGTCCGCATTTCCTTCCAGACGACTTTGAAGAAATCCTTCACCGAGATCTGGTCGAGCGAGAGCGCGCGGGTGACGACCGTCGTGGTCTGTCCGCCGGCGTTGCCGCCCAGATCGGTCAGCATCGGGACGAACGAGGTCAGGACCGGAATCACCGCCAGATGCGCCTCGAAACTGTTCAGAATGAAGCAGGAGAGCGTATCGCAGAGCAAGAGGAAAACAAGCCACGGGATGCGCGAGCGCGCCAGTTTGAACGGGGAAGTCTTCAGATAATCGTCCGCCTCGGTCGGAACGACACCGGCCATGTGGGCGATATCCTCGGTCTGTTCGTCTTCCATGACATCCATGATATCGTCGACGGTCACGATGCCGAGCATCCTCTGCTCCTTGTCGACGACCGGGATGACCGAAAGGTCGTATTTCTTCATAACGGAGGCGACTTCCTCCTGGTCCGTGTCCGCGATGACCGAGATGCACGAATCGTCCATGATGGAATCGACCTTCGTGTCGCTTTCGGCGAAGACCAGGTCCTCGAGGGACAGGGCGCCGATGAGCTTACGCGAGGAATCGATGACGAACGTCGTGACAATCGTCTCGGCTTCCTTGCCGACCTTGCGGATCTGCGCGAGGGCCGACTGGGCGTCGAGCCCCTGCTTGATCGAGACGTATTCGGTCGTCATGATTGAACCGGCCGTGTCTTCTTTATAGTTCAGCAGGGCGTTGATGGCTTTCCGGTCGTCCGGGGAAGTCTGCTGCAGGACCTTCGAAACGAGGTTCGAAGGCAGCTCCTCGACGAAGTCGGCCAGATCGTCGTTCGGCATTTCCGAGATGAACTTCTGGACGTCCCTGTTCGAGAACGCGCGGACGATTTCCTCCTGCTCGTCCTGGTTCAGGTACGAGAAGACCTGGGCGGAAAAATCGCTCGGGATGACTTTGAAGAAATAGACCAGCTGCTGGTCGTCGTTCAGATCGTTGAGGATGTAGGCGATGTCGATCGGGTCTTTGTCCAGGACAAAAGCCTTCAGTCCGGCGATGTCCTTCTTTTCAATCAGTTCTCCGATCTTATCGAGGGCGGCCTCGTCTTCCTTCGCGTCCTCTTCCTGGGAAGTGTAGACGTCGATGTCGCTTCCTTCCTCGGCGGGGGCAGGATTTTTGATCTCCTTTTCGGACGCGGCTTCCTGTTCCGGAAGCTGTTCCTGTTCCGATTCTTTTTTTTCTTCTTCGGACATGCTGCTCCCCCTTTCCTTCTGAGCGCTGCTCAAATCACGATTATTTTAATTTTCCTTCCTGTTAAGAGCAATACTTTTGCACCCTTTTAAAAGGCCGGGAAGAGGAAGAAAAAAGACTCCTAAAAAACTTTCCGAAAAAATTTTAAAAATATTTCTGAATTTTCCTTCCGTCCTGTCCCTTTAGTTAACGAAAGGAGAATTTTTTATGAATCAAAATTCGAAACATGACGATCTGAACGAAAGCTGCAAGGAGCTCGCCTTCCAGACGAGCCTATTGATGCGGCAGTACCACACGGCGATACGGAGGATCTATAACGCCACCGAGAACCCGGACGTCTTCCATCTGAGCTTCAGCCCGGAGATGGACTACGCCAACGTGATCTCGAAGTTAAAGGACATCGACAGCACCTCCCCGGACCAGCGCTTCATCTTCTCGTTCAACCTGTCGATGTCGCTTCTGACCGACCCGGTCTACAAGGAAATCCTCTGCAACGATTTCCTCTACCCTTCCGAGAAGAAGTGGTGGAGTAAGAAACTGACCCGCTCGGTCTATTACCGCAAGAGGAAGGAAGCCATGCAGGAATTTCTCGAGGAGGTCAAGCACTCGTGAAAGGTAAGATCCTGTTCTGTCTCCTCCCGCTTTTAGGCGGGGCGAAGAATCTTTCCCCGTCCGGAGACATCTCGGCCGTTTTGGAAGGGGTGAGCTCCGGCTACTTCCTGAAAGTTCGCCTGGACAAGAAGGAAGAAGAAGGAACCCTCCTCTTCTTCTTTGACGGGGAGGAAATCGGCTCGACCTATGTCGGGGAAGAGGCCTCTTCGGAAAAGACCTTTTCCCTCGACAATTCCTCGGACCGCCTCGTCTACAGCGGGGAGAAGCCCCTTTCCTTCCGCTTCGTCTATCTTTCCGGGGAAAGCTTTGAGAAGGATTACCTCTTGTCCGGAATCGAAGGCCTTCCTTCGTATGCGGAAGGGAACGTCCTTATCTTCCCGGTCTTAAAAGACGGGGACGGAAAAGGCATCTCCTTCTGGAACTTCGCGCTCGAAGACCCATACGAGTACGTTCCGCCGGACGACGTCCCGTTCGTATTGACGGATTATCTTTCTATCTCCGTCCCGGATTTTCTGGAGGGGAACGCGGAGTACCGGTTGTATCTAGGGAGTTCGTCGTATCCTCTCGAGGCGAGGACGGTCTCAAGGGAAAGCGGGAACGTCCTTCTTTCCTTAAGCGGGAAGACCGCGTTCTTAAACGGAGAAGAAGCGGACTCCGTCCGCGTCCTCGTGTCTTGTAAGATCTTCTCCGAGTCGAAATTCACGCTGTCTCTGCCGTTTTTAAGCCGGGAAGCGTTCAAGGAAGGAGGGTGGAGCTATGCCTTCGGGATCTTCGACGAGTAGGAGGGCGTTTCTGCTCTTCTGCCTTTCTTTCGCCCTTCTATCCGTTTCGGCCGTCTATAAGAAGGAAGGAACGTATCTTCGGAAGAAGGAACGCATCGGGACTTCCTTCCGTTCTCTCTGCTATCTGAACACGGTCTATTTCCTGAAAGAAGATAAGCCTTTAGCGGATTACGACGGCTTTTCCGCCCGGTTCGGAAAGGAAGTCGCGGCCGAAAGCGGGACGTACGAGGTCGTTTCGGTCCGGCTCGATCCTTCCTACGTCTATCCGAGGTATTTCTCGGCGATCGAAGTCGAAGTGACCCTGAGCGAAAAAAAGAGCCGCCCGTTCATTTTAAGCATGGAGTTTAAGAAAGGAGGAAACCGATTGTGAAAAACTTCAGACGCTATATCGACGAAGGAGGGGAAGGAATCGTCTACGCCCTTCTTTCCTCGTTCTTCGTCTTCTTCGTCAGCTCGAATTATCTCGTGGGAGGAATCTATCTTGCTTTCGCTTTGATCCTGACGCTCTTATGTATCCGCGCGCTCGATAAAAAGGCCCTTGCGGACAGGAAGGAAAGCGAAAGGAACGCCTTCCTCGTCCTGTATTTTGAAGGAATCCGCGGAGGAAACTCCCCCGAGGAAAGCTTCGAATTCGCTTCCGAAGGGGCTAAGGAGGCCCAGATAGGGACGTTCTTGGAATGTTCGGACGATCCTTCCCGGTTCGGAATCTGCGCGGATGCTTTTTCTAGGAGCGTCCGCGGAAAAGGGAAGTTCGCCTGCACGGAAGTCCTTTCCGAACTGAAGAGGGAAAAGGAAAATCTCGAAGAAGAGAAAAGGAAAAGGAAGAAACGGGGTCAGGAACTTCTGACGTCCCTCTTCGTTTCGTTCCTGTTTTTCCTGCTGAAGCTCTTCTTTTCGAAGACGCTCTTCGCTTCCTCCGGGGACGGGTTCTCCCTCTTCTTCGCCCTCGTGTCCCTGCTGCCATTATTGACGTATTTCTATCTGTCCTCGAAAGGAGAAAAGAAACATGGCCGCGCCTAAATATCCGAAGAAATCCGCCCGCGCCGCGGACGGGACGAAAAAGAAAGCCTCTCTTAAGAAAATGCCGAAGCCCGTTCCGGAAAAAGGCGAGCCGGAAAGCGCCGGGACGGAGGAGATTCTTCCGAAAGAAACGCCCGCGAGTAGAAAGGAAGCGAGACCGAAGAAGAAAAAGAAATTCGAAGTTTCCTACGCCCTCGCGTTCCCGCTCCTGGGACTGCTGGGCGGAATCGGGATCTACGTCCTGGATTCGAGCCGGCTCTTCTACAGCTGCCTTTTCTTCTTAAGCGGCCTGTTCTTAGGGCTGGCGAGCTCGTTCTACGAAGGGGAAAAGAAAGAAGACCTCAGCGAGATTTCGGCCATCTATTCTTCTATGGTCCCGCCCCTGTTGGCGGAAAAAAGCGTGAAGGAATCTTTAAAGGAGTCCTTATCCGGATCGAATTCCTCGCGCCTCAAGGATTTCTTAAGCGATGTCCTTACCAAGAAGGAAAGCGGGGAGAAAGCGGACTACTCGTATCTTTCTTCCTTAGAAGGAGAAAACCGGAAGGCCGTTCTGACGCTCGTAGAAGTCCTGAACGGGGAGGAAGGGGAAGAAAGACGGGAAGAACTTCTAAGGACCGCCGCCTCGCTCCGTAAGAAGGACGGCACGAAGGAAGAAACGTTCTTGAACGCGGCGGTCTGCGCGTGCGATCTGTTCCTGTTGCTTCTGTTCTTTCTGGAGACGGGAGGATTCTCCTTATGAAGAAGATCCTTCTTTTCCTCCTCTCTTTCCTGCTCCTCTCGTCCGCGCGCGACGGGACGGTCTATACGGAGACGCTAGAAGAACTGATGTCCTATAAGGACACGGTCGAGGAAGACGTAAAAAAGGGAAAGGAGACCGTCCTGGATCTGCCGGACGACATCTATTTCGAAGCGGACGTCAAAGGCGAGAAAGTCGAATACGTCCTTTCCAAGAAAGCGTTCTTCTTTTACGCGAAAGAAACGGAAGTGACGTACTCTTCTTCGTTCTATCTGGCGTTCTGAGGTTTGCAAGAAAGCCCTCTTCTTACTATAATTGAAAAATGTTTTAAAGAAGAGGTCAGTTATGAACATTCTTGAAGATTTGGATCAGAGAGGTCTACTGGATTCTTTCTCCGACAAGGAAAAAATCGGGGAAATGCTGAGCAAGGGCACGACCCTCTACTGCGGATTCGATCCGTCCGCCCCGTCCCTGCAGCTCGGGAATTTCGTCATGATCACGATCCTTTCCCGTCTCCAGAAGGCCGGGAACCGCATCATCGCCCTCATCGGCGGCGGCACGGGCATGATCGGTGATCCGTCCGGCAAGAAGGCCGAACGCGTCTTCCAGACGGCCGACAAGATTCAGCACAACGTCGAATGCCTGAAGAAGCAGCTTTCGAAGTATCTCGATTTCTCGGACCCGTCCAAAGGCGTCCTCGTCAATAACGGCGACTGGTGGAGCAAGATCTCGGTCATCGAGTTCCTGCGCGACTACGGCAAGAACTTCCAGATCAACTACATGCTCGACAAGGACATCATCAAGAGCCGTCTCGACGTCGGCATCTCCTTCGCGGAGTTCTCGTACATGATCCTGCAGTCGGGCGATTTCTACCGCCTAAACCGCGAATACGGCGCGAGCATCCAGATCGGCGGCGGCGACCAGTGGGGCAACCTCACGTCCTCGCTCGACTTCCTGCGCAAGAAAGTTCCGGACGTCGAAGCGGAAGTCTTCTCCGCGAAGCTCATCACGGATTCGCAGGGCAAGAAGTTCGGCAAGTCCGAAAAGGGCGCCCTGTACCTCGATCCGAACATGTGCTCCCCATATTTCATCTATCAGTATTTCATGAACGTCTCCGATACGGACGTGGCCCGTTACATGAAGATTTTCGACGACCGTCCGGTCGAGGAGATCCAGAAGGACATCGACGAGCACATCGCGCATCCGGAACTCCGTATTGGGCAGAAGAAGCTCGCCCGCCTCATCGTGAGCAAGGTCCACTCGGCGGAAGTCGCTGACGAATGCGAAAAGATGAGCGAAGCCCTCTTCAAGGGGAATTTCTCCTCCTTGACCGAGAAGGAAGCCGAGGAAATCTCCTCCGATCTTCCGCGCGGGGAGACTATGGAGAAAGAGCTACCGCTTGTCGACGCCCTGATCCTCGTCGGGCTCGCCAAGTCGAAGAGGGAAGCCCGCGAGTTCGTCACCAACGGCGCCGTCCAGGTCAACGGAAACAGGGTGGGCGACGTTAGCGCCGTCCTGAAGAAGGAAGACGGGATTGGCGGGCACGTCTATTTCCTCAAGCGCGGCAAGAGGAACTACGGTTACCTCCGTTTCAAGGATTAATTCATTCCGTGCGGCAGGGAAATTCTCCCTGCCTTTCTCTTTCTTTAAAAATTAGCACTCTCCACTTGCAAGTGCTAAAAGCCGTGTTAGAATAGGAGTGTTAGCAGAAAGGAATGCCATGTGCTAACGGAAGGAGGTGTCCCTTATGGCTGAACAGCAATATACGCAGAAAGTAATCGAAGCGATCAACAGCGCCACCGATCTGGCGAAATCGCATAATCATCCGACCGTGGACGTGCCGCATCTTTTGCGCGCGCTCTTCGATCAGGAAGGAAGCCTGTACGTCAAGGTCCTTGAACGCCTGCACATCAATACGCGCGAAGTCTCGCAGATGATCGACGGGTTCCTTTCGCAGATCTCGACGACTTCTTCCGACGCGAACGAGATTTCCCCGAGCGTCGATCTGAATTCGCTTCTTTATAACGCGACCAAGGTCGAAAAGGAATTCGGGGACGAGTTCCTCTCGATCGAGCATCTTCTGATCGCGCAGTTCTCCTCGCACCATTCTCTGATCCGGAACCTGTGCGGGATCGCGAACTATGACGAGAAGTCGTTCCGCACGGTCATCAAGGAAATCCGCGGGAACTCCCGCGTCACGACCGACCGTCCGGAAGACACGCAGGACGTCCTGAATAAATACGGCAGGGACCTCGTGGACGAAGTGGCCGCAGGCCACGTCGACCCGGTCATCGGGCGCGACAGCGAGATCCGCCGCGTGATGGAGATCCTTTCCCGCAAGACGAAGAACAATCCGATCCTCATCGGCGAGCCGGGCGTCGGCAAGACGGCCATCG
>CAYUFI010000039.1:0-12982 GCA_964444175.1 uncultured Clostridiaceae bacterium
GAAACCCAGGCGGATCCGTATCTTTCGCATTTCTTTATGAAAATCCCTCACGCTTTTTTATTCATTTCATCTTATTTCCTTCTCTAAAACCCCTCTGAAACAAGTAGAATAAAAGCAGTAGAAAAGAGAAAGAGAATATGAAACTGATCGATGCCGCCACTGCTCTCAATCACGACTACGGCGATTCCCTCACGAGGGAACGCCTGCTGAATATACTGGACGAACACCGTTCCGAACTGGGATTAACGGTCTTAGAGACCGCTTTTATTTATACCGAACTCGGTTATATCAACCAGGACAAATCCGCCTGGAAGGCCCTCCTTTCCAAGGGAAAGGAAATCTATATGGAAGCGCTGGGCGAATCCGTTTACGCGAAGGTCCTGCTTCCCGAAATCTTCGATTCGGGGGCTTCCCCGGCGCAGGAAGTCGTCGTTAAACTTCTGAAAAAAGACCTCGAACTTGAACTTCTTCCCGCTTCAGCCGCGGATACTTTAAAAGAAGTCGAACTCGAAAAAGGTCTCGATTTAACAAAGCTCTCCTCGTATCTCCACCAGGCCAGGACCACCTATAAGAACATCGCGATTGCCATCCGAACGGACGGAATCTATTCGTTCGCCTTGTCCCAGAGCGCGCATCCCCTGCTTACGGAAATCGTTTTGAAGAACGGCGGTGAGACGCTGAAGGACGCTTATGTCGAGATCCGAAGCGAACCGGACCTCGTCGACTTCGTCCCGATCCCCGTTCCGGTCCTTTCTTCTGGGCAGCCGGTCTCCATCCGCTCGTTCAAACTCACGCCGGATCTCGACGCTTTGCTGGCTTTGAAAGAAAAAACGCTCGGACAGCTGAAGGTCAGCCTCATCAAGGACGGGGAAGAGATCGCTTCGCAGGTCGCTTCAGTCCAGTTCGGCTCGTACGATTCTTATCCGGGCTCGAACTACGAAGGGAGCATCGCCCTCTTCGTTACGCCGAACGATTCCGCGGTCAGGAACGTGATCGCCCTGACCGGCAAGGAACTTGAGAAACTCTCTTCGAGCTCGTCCCTCGACGACTATCAGAGTGGATCCAAGAAGGAAGTCTTCCTGCAGGTGAAAGCCCTCTACAACGTGATTCACGAAGAAGGCATCGCGTATCTGACGCTTCCGCCTTCTTACGAGAACGCGGGGCAGAAGGTGCGTTTCCCGCACGACGTATTGGTCCATAAGCAGGGAAACTGCCTCGATCTTTCGATCCTGTTCTGCGCTTGTCTAGAGGCGATGGGGCTCCATCCTTTCCTCGTCCATGTGACCGGGCACGCTTTCGTCGGGGTCTTTTTGGAAGACAAGACGTTCCCGTCTCCGGTCTATACCGACGCCGGGAAAGTCCTCGAGATGAATTCGGAAGAGAAGAACGGACTGCTGTTAATCGAATGCACCTGCGTCACCGCCGGGAATTCCTATTCCTTCGAGAACGCCCTGGCCATGGCGAGGACGAAGACCGAGGACGCCTTTAGAAAGAACGACGAATGGTTCCGAATCGACGACATCGTCCGCGCGCGAAAGAACGGGAATCTCCCTCTTCCAGTGTCCTACGACGACGTCGGGCGCATCTCGGTCGATTACAAGGTGTGCGAAATGAACCGCGAGAAGCTCCACCGGAAGGACTTCTCCTACGCCGGGGACGTCTACGACCTCGATTCGAAAGGGCTGGGGAAGTTCGATGTCTGGGAAAAGAAGCTGCTCGATCTCTCCACGAGGAACCGCCTCATCGAATACTCCCCGTCCGGAAAAGGGCTGCAGCTAAAAGCCTACGACCTCGACAGCCTCTATCAGGGCGTCGCACGGGACAACAAGACGTACCAGCTCCGCTTCTCTGAGGAAGTCCCTTCTTCCTCGTCTTTCGAGTTGCCGGCCCTGACCGACGCGCAGTATAACGAAATCCATACGGATTTCCTGAACGGCACGATCGGATATATCCTCCGTTCGCAGGAACAGAAAACGCTCTTGCAGATTTTCGACCGCGAGAGGAGAAAATCCTACGAGGAGACCGGTTCGAACATCCTCTATCTCGCTCTGGGCTTTTTGGCTTACTATCCTTCCGAGAAGGCGAAAAAACCCGCTTACGCCCCTCTGATCCTTGTCCCGGTCGGTCTATCGAGAAAGAGCAAGGATTCGTATACCCTGAACGGACTCGGGACGCAGGCGTTCCTCAACATCTCGATTTTGGAATTCCTCCGTCAGGAATTCGGAATTTCCACGGACGCTTTGCTCGCCCAGGACTTCTTCTCGGACGAGGACGTCTCAGTCAACGCGGTCCTCAACACCGTCGGGGAAAAGCTGAAACCGCTCGCCCGCTCGGGCATCGTCCGCACGGCCTGCCTTTCGACGTTCAATTTCGCCAAGGCCGTCTTGTGGTCCGACGTGAAGTTCAAACGGGACGAACTGATGAAGAACCGGATCGTCTCGTCCATCGTGAACCAGCGCTTCGTTTTGACCGAAAAGGACCGCCTGATCGAAAAATACGACGAGAACAAGTGCGATCCGACTTCCTTGGCCCTGCCGTTGCCGGCGGATTCCTCCCAGCTCGCGGCGATTCAGGACGCGGCCTTGGGGAAGAGCTTCATTCTGCAGGGACCTCCGGGAACCGGGAAATCCCAGACGATCACGAATATGATCGTGAACGCGATCTACCACGGGAAGACCGTGCTTTTCGTCGCGGAGAAGATGGCGGCCCTCGAAGTCGTCCAGAAGAGGCTGAATAGCCTCTCCTTGGGGCATTTCGCCTTGGAGGCTCATTCGGCCAAGGCGGATAAGACCAATCTGATGAACCAGTTCGCCGAGAGGCTGAAGCTCGGCGTGACCGAAGAAGATAAGAAAAGCTATCTCGAGACGGCCGAAAAGATCCGTTCCGAACGGAAGGAACTGAACCGGGTCATCTCTTTGCTGCACGAACCGAACGGGTATTTCCGCTCGTTCTACGACTGCTTCACGGACGTCCTGAGCTTAGACGAAAAGCTCCCGGTCATCGATATAGGAGAAGATTACGCTTCCGCTCTGACCGAGGAGGATTTCGAGAAGTCCCTCCGTCTGTTCGACAGGCTTCAAAGCGAGACCGAGGCGAATTCCTCGTATCTCCATAACCCGTTCTTCCTTTACCGCTCGAAAGCGTACGTCCCGGTCGTTTCGAAAAAGAACTTGCGGGAATATCTCGTTCCGGCGAGAAAGGCCTTAAGCGGATTCGCGGACGTCCTCGATTCGTTCAGGGAAGAGAACGGGATCGAATTCGCGGATACCCCGAAGACCGTGAAGGCGGTGAACGGGATTCTCCTTTTCGAATCTGAGGAGAAAAACGTCCTTCCGAATTGGGATAAGATTCCGTACGGAAAGAAGGACGCGGAATACGCTTCGTTCTTAAAAAGGGCTCTGCCGTATCAGGAGAAAGCAAAGAAGCTCGCCTCTCTTTTCACGCCGGGCATCGATTCTTTCGACGCGGAGGAACAGAAAGAGGAATATCTCGAGGCGCAGAAGAAGAACGCCTTCTTCAAGATGATCGCCGTCAAGAAACTCGCGAAGAACCTCGAAGTCTATTTCGCCGATCCGAAAGAGAAGGCGGAGAAGCGCCTAGAAGAACTCTATGATTTCCTGATTTCGTTCCGGAAGGAAGAACAGGAAGTCCTGGCGGAAATCGGGAAGGTTCCGGAACTCCTCTCTCTTACAAACGCGGAAGAAGCCCGCGCGTTCGATTTCCTCGCTTTGAAGAAAGCGTACGGGGAGAGCAAAGCCCTGTACGAAAGGATCGGGAACAGCCTCGATAAGAAGGTCTCTTCCGCCCTGCTTGAGAAAGTGAAGAAAGGCGAAATCAAAAAGGGAAAGGAATTCCTCGAAAGCTACGTGGCCTTCCAAAAGACCGAGGAGGAAGGGGCGTCCCTCGGATTCGATTTCCGCCTGATGGAACGCTATTCGTGGACATACTCCCGCCTCCTGTCCTCGATGAACGGGATGCTCTTGCGCACCGACTATCTCCAGGACTGGACCGAGCTCGTCAAGACCGTCGAAGAATGCAAAGACGCTGGACTGACGCCGTTCCTACTCTACGCCGAAGAGCAGGAAAGCCTCGCTTCGATCAAGAACATCTATAGGAAGTCCGTCGATTCCTACATCCTTTCGCAGAACATCGCCGGGGACAAGGAAGGCTCGTTCTCCTCTTTGGATTTGAAGAACCGCCTGAACGATTACCGCGAGCTCTTTAAGAAATATCAGGAACTGACCGTGCAGGAGACCGCCGCGCGCGTCTCGGGCAATCTGCCTTCAATCGACGAAAATTCGCCCGCCTCGACCGAGCAGGGGATTCTGAACAGGGCTATTAAGAGCCGCTGCCGCGGAAAGTCCGTGCGCACGCTCTTTACGGAAGTCAAGGACATTCTGACCCGTCTTTTCCCGGTCTTCCTCATGTCCCCGATGTCCTGCGCGCAGTATCTGTCCTGGGACATGAAGAAATTCGACCTCGTCATCTTCGACGAGGCGTCCCAGATGCCGACTTCCGAAGCCGTCGGCGCCATCGCCCGCGGCAGGAGCTTAGTCGTCGTCGGGGATTCCAAACAGATGCCTCCGTCCTCGTTCTTCCAGAACAAGGGCGAAGAGGAAGACGTCGATCTCGACGACCAGGAGAGCATTTTGGACGACTGCGAGGTCATCTCCTTACCGAGCCACGTTCTCAACTGGCATTACCGTTCCCGCCACGAATCGCTGATCCGCTTCTCGAACGCGGAATTCTACGGGAACCGGCTCGTGACCTTCCCGTCGCCGAACGACCGGGACTTCCAGATTTCCTACGTCAACGCGCACGGCGTTTACAGCGTCAGGAGCGCGGTGAATCCGCTCGAGGCGAAGGCCATCGTCGCGGAAGTGAAACGCCGCCTCGACGATCCCGAACTCAGTAAGAAATCCATCGGCATCGTTGCCTTCTCGGCGGCCCAGCAGGACCAGATCGAGGACGAGCTAGAGGATTTCTTCGATCAGAACCGCGCCTACGAGAAGAAGGCGCAGGAAGGGAAGGAACCGCTCATCGTCAAGAACCTAGAAAACATCCAGGGCGACGAACGTGACGTCATCTTATTGTCGGTCTGCTACGGTCCGGACAGCTCCGGGCGGTTCTATTACCGCTTCGGGCCTTTGAACGGAGGCGGAGGCGAACGGCGGCTCAACGTCGCCATCACCCGCGCACGGGAGGAGATGGTCGTCTTTGCCTCGTTCGAGCCGGAAGACATGAACCGCATGCATAGCGACTCGGTCGGGGCGAACGAGCTCGCGCGCTTCCTCAAATACGCCAAGTACGGCGAAGGGGCGTTCACCGTCCCGGTCGGCGGCGCTCTCGATTTGAAGCGGGGATTCGAGGTGCCGCTCGCCCAGAAGCTTCAGGAGCGCGGTTATAAGGTCGTCCCGGACGTCGGGAAGTCGAACTTCCGCGTGGATCTCGCCGTCATCGACCCGAAGAATCCGGAAAACTACCTCCTCGGCATCCTCTGCGACTCGTATTCCTACGAGTCCGCCTCGACGTCGTTAGACCGCAACATCGTCCAGCCGAACGCCTTAAGGAAGCTCGGATGGAACCTGTTCCGCGTCTGGTCGTTCGATTATTACGACAATCCGGAAAAGGTGATCGAGTCGATCGAGAAGGAGATTGACCGCCTCGAAGGCGGAAACGGGAGGAAAGAAGAGGAAATCGGGGACGAAGCGGATCTTGGCATTGAGCTGACTTCGAAGAAAGTCGAGAAGAAGGATTATTCCCGCCCGTATAAGAGCTATACCCTCGGATACGGAAAGAACGAGCTCGAGAGCGCCGACGAACTCGACGCGGATTCGATGAGGATCGAGCTGGTCAGGAACATCCTCGAGACGGAAGCGCCGATTTCCTACGACGTGCTGATCGCCCGCTTCGCCTCGGCCGTCGGGAAAAAGCACGGCGGAAAATTGACCCAGGCCCAGCTCGCCGACGCCCTCGTGCGCCTGAAGGCCAGCAAGAACAAAAACCTTTCTAGAACCAAGACGTTCCTCTGGAAGGAAGGGCAGATTGCCGACCTCGACTACTACCGTGCCGGCGGGGATTTTGTCCGCGAAATCGACGACATCCCCAAGGAAGAACTGTTCGTCGCGATGAAGGAAGGATTGGAGAACTACGGGGAGATGTCCCTGGCCGATCTGAAGAGATACGTCGCGAACGCGTTTCAGATCAAGGTCCTGTCCAGAAAGGCGGATCTCACGATCGAGGACGCGATGAACTTCTATCTCAACGCCGGGGCGCTGCGCTTCAGCGACGACGGGTCGCGGATCGGACTGGACGAAAAAGTGCTGAAGAAGAAGGCCGAATGACCGGATTCCGGTACGAATGGTTGAAAAAACGGAATGGACGGAGGTTCATTCCGCTTTTCCTTCCTCTATAATTAGATTAGGTATAAATTAATCATGTCGAAAGAAAGGGCATATACATCACGATGAAACACGCGGATCTGTTAAAGAACATGACGCTGGAGGAAAAGGCCTCCCTCTTATCGGGCAAGAACTTCTGGGAAAGCGCGGACGTCCCGTCCCAAAATATCCCGTCGTTCTTCCTCTCGGACGGGCCTTCCGGCTTAAGGAAGCAAGCCGTGGCGGCCGACCACATGGGGCTCAATCCGTCCTTGCCGGCCACCTGTTTCCCTTCGGCGGCGTCGTTAGCGAATTCGTGGAACACCGCGCTGGTGCAGGAAGTGGGGAGGGCGCTTGGAAAAGAGGCCAAAGCCCTGCGCGTAGGGCTGCTTCTCGGCCCGGGCATCTGCATGAAGCGGAACCCGCGCTGCGGAAGGAACTTCGAATATTTCTCCGAAGACCCGTATCTCGCCGGGACGCTCGGGGCGGCCATCGTCAGCGGCATCCAGGAGAGCGGGGTCGGTTCGTGCGTGAAGCACTTCGCGTGCAACTCGCAGGAATTCCGCCGCATCAACTCCGATTCGGTCGTCGACGAACGCGCCTTAAGGGAAATCTATCTCACCGCGTTCGAAATCGTGATGAAGGAAGCGCATCCGAAGGCGGTCATGACCGCGTACAACATGGTCAACGGGGCGTACGCCAACGAGAACGAGCATCTGACCGTCGACATTTTACGGAACGAATGGGGGTTCGACGGACTGAACGTCACCGACTGGGGCGGGGATAACGACCGCATCCTCGGTCTGAAGTGCGGGAACGATCTCGAAATGCCGGGGAACAACGGGGATACCGACCGCGAAGTCATCAAAGCCGTCAAGGAAGGGAAGCTTCCGGAATCCTACGTCGATACGTCCGCGGACCGGATCATCGATTACTCTTTCAAGATTCGGGACGTCCTGAAGGACGTTCCGTCCTACTCTCGGGACGATCCGAAGTTCCCTTTAGGCATCAACGCGGACAAGGAACTCTCCGAAGCGGACCATCTACTCGCCAAGAAGGCGGCGGATGAGTCGATGGTCTTGCTGAAGAACGAAAACGGAACCCTGCCTTTAAAGAAGGAAGAGAAGGTCGCCGTGATCGGAGATTTCGCCAAGACCCCGCGTTACCAGGGCGCCGGCTCTTCGAACGTCCAACCGACGAAGCTCGATACGTTCTTGTCATTGGTCGAAGGCGGAAAGCAGGAATTCTCCTACGTGGGATATTCCGCCGGATTCGACCGGTACGGCAAAAAGAATAAGAAATTACTGAAAGAAGCCTTGGAACTCGCCTCGAAGGCCGATACGGTTCTGTACTTCATGGGACTCGACGAAGTGACCGAGTCGGAAGGTCTCGACAGGGACGACCTGAAGGTCCCTTCGAACCAGATCGAGGTCCTGCACGAACTCGCGCAGCTCCATAAGAAGATCGTCGTCATCCTCGCCGCGGGATCGGTCGTCGAGATGGCCTGGATTGGGGACTGCTCCGCCCTCTTATTTACGGCCTTAAGCGGACAGGCGAACGCGGACTCCATCCTCAACATGATCGAAGGAAAGGTCAATCCGTCCGGGAAGCTGAGCGAGACGTATCTCCTGAAATACGAAGACACGCCTTCGATCGACCATTTCGAGCTCAACCAAATCCAGATTCCTTATACGGAATCGATCTATATCGGTTACCGCTATTTCGAGAAGAACAGAAAAGAAGTCCGTTTCCCGTTCGGATACGGACTGAGCTATACGGAATTCGCCTATTCGGATCTGTCCGTAAAAGAGGACGGCGTCCGGTTCAAGGTGACGAATACGGGCAAGGTCCCGGGCAAGGAAACCGCCCAGCTCTATATCGGCATGAAGGATTCGAAGGTCTTCCGTCCGGTCAAGGAATTGAAAGGATTCTTTAAAACGAAGACGCTGCAGCCGGGAGAAAGCGAAGAGGTGTTCATTCCGTTCGACGAATATTCCTTCCGCTATTTCAATTCGAAGACGAATCAGTTCGAGATCGAGAAGGGAACGTATCAGATCTATGTCGGCGCCTCCTCGAAGGACATCCGTCTCTTTGGGGAAACCGTTCGGGAAGGGACAGACGCTCCGCTTCCGTACGGCGAAAAGGAACTGCCTTCCTATTATTCCGGAAACGTCCAGCACGTCTCGATCGAGGAATTCAAGAGGCTCTACGGCAGGGAACTCCCGGACGATTCGTTCGATTACTGCAACAAGAAGAAGACCCGGATCACGGTCGGCTATACGACCCTCTTCTCGGACCTCGTGATCGCCAGGGGCTTTATCGGCCGCTTCGTCGGAAAGACGCTGCGCGCGATCGTGCGTTACGGGAATAGGCACGATAAGAAGTTACGGAACTTCTTCCTCATCGGACCGTATTCGCTTCCGATGCGGGCCGTCGGGCGCATGGCGAACATGCCTCTAAAGAAAGTCGACGGACTGATCCTGATGTTCAACGGGCACTTCTTCAAAGGACTGCACCGCTACCTCAAGGGCGATCCGGAAGCGCCGAAGACGCTGAAGGAAAACCATTATCAGAAAGCCGAAAAGAAGAAGGCGTAAAGAAAAGAACTCCGTTCCCCGGGATGTCCCTCGGGGAACTTTTTCTTAGCTTTCTATTATTTAACTCGAATTTCTTCGTGTTTCTCTTCACTTTCTTAAGGAAAGTCCTATAATGCTTTACGGCTTTTAGGGCTTTGAACAGGGAGAAACGGACATGGACGGCGTGAAGACAGAAATAACGGATAAAAAAGGAAAACGGGAAATCGATTTTACGGGTGGGAACCTCTTCTGGAAGGTTCCTCTTTTCGCGTTTCCGATGGCGCTGACGACCATGCTGCAGACCCTCTACACGACCGTCGACTTATGGACCGTCTCGAATTTCGGCGGCGGGGCGCTTTCGATGTCGGCCATCGGGTCCAATTCGGCCTTGATCAACCTCATCATCACGGTCGTCACCCAGATGTCGCTCGGGGCGAACGTCGCGATTGCGAACGCCAAGGGCGCGAACGACGCGAAATCGGCGGATACGTATCTGCATACCGCGCTCTGGCTCGCCCTGATCTCAGGCTTATTCGTCGCCGTATTCGGCTACGCGATTTCGCCTCTGATGCTGACGTGGATGGGGACGCCCGCCTCCATCTACGACAACGCGGTCATCTACATGCAGATCTATTTCATCGGGGTGCCTTTGAACGTCCTCTATAACTACGAATCCCAAATTTTAAGAGGCCTGGGGGACTCGAGGAGACCGCTCTACATCCTGGTCATCTCCGGACTCGTCAACGTCTTGTTCGACTACGTCTTCGTCGCCTACGGCGGCATGGACGTCGCCGGGGTCGCCTGGGCGACGGTCTTAAGCGAGCTCGTCTCGGCGACGCTCGGATTCTTATGGCTTTATTTCAATAAGAAGGGCTTCGTGATTTTCCGCTTCTCGCATTTCAAGATGAATAAGGACGCTTTGCTCCTGATCGTCAAGATCGGTCTGCCGGCGGGCATCCAGGGCCTGGCGTTCTGCTTACCGAACGTCCTGATCCAGTCGAGCTTATACACCATCACGGATTACTACATCGACGGGACGTACATCTCCGTCGACGAGATCGTCACCGGGGCGTCCGCCTCGGCCCAGATCGAAGGGTACATCTACGCCCTGATTGAGGCCTGCTCGGCGGCGTGCCTGGCCATGACCGGACAGAACTACGGGGCCAAGAAGATCGAGAACTTCCGGAAGTGCTACTGGGACAGCATAGTCTGGATGCTGATCTTCAGCGCGGTCAGTGGCTGCATCGCCGGTTTCTTCGCGGAACCGCTTCTACGCATCTTCGTCACCGAGTCGGAAGGGCTCAACACGGCGAACGCGGTCGCGGCGGGGAAGGAACGCCTTCTCTTATTCGCTATCACGTATTTTCTGGACGGGATCATGGACATCTCCGGATCCTACATCCGCGGCATGCGCCATTCGACCACTCCGTCGGTCGTGACCCTCATCGGCTGCACCGGCTTCCGCATCGTGTTCCTCTACACGATTTTCGTCCAGCCGTACTTCCACACGGTCTTCTGGCTCTACGCGGCGTTCCCGATCAGCTGGATCATCTTAAGCATCGCCTACATCCCGATCGTCCTGCACGTCGAAAAGAAGGAAATGAATTCCTTAAGGCGTCCGGTCGCGGCGTAAGAAATAAAAAATTAGAAAATCCTTGGTGGATTACGGCCGGAAAACCGAAAAAGGGCATTCGGTTCCGGCCGTATTTGCACTCCGTTCCATTTCTGCTAAAATAGTCGTAGGACAGACCTTTTTCCGGAAACGGAAAGGGATGCTTGCATACGGAGACCGCGCATAGAGGGGAAACGGTATGGAAAATTCTGAGGTCGAAACAGACCCACCTTTAGGTTTTAACACTAGAAAGATTTGGTTGCCGGCCCCGAGGGCCAAATTGTATCGTTCATTCGGCAGTATTCCCTGACGGGGACGAAGGAAGAGAACTACATCAACAACTCGACGAGGAGCGACGTCTACGAAGAGATCAAAAAAGAGCTCCAGCTGCTGAAGCTCGGGAACCTGTACCTGAAAAAGAAGGATGTCGACAACCTCTTCCGTGCGGAAGTTTAACACTAGAAAAGAGGGGGGTCTAGCCAAAAGACAGGTATTATTACCTTTTCGAGCAGAAAACGCTCTTAAAGATTTGCAATTAACAACGTAAATGCGTATTTATAGATATTAGTCTAGCGCTTATAAGATTTCGTTTGACTTTGTACATCATGGAGGTTGTCTAAATGTCTTCTTTACTTGTTGTCTTCCCCGGTATCCGTTACAGCTGTGACCGTTCGATGCTTTATTTCTCGGAAATGATCATTAAGGAACAGGGCTATGAAGTTAAGGAATTGCATTATGAGATGCCTCGGGATTCGCAAGAGGAAATCGGTTTAGATGAATCCATCAGCAACGCTCTTCTCTATTCGGAAGAGCATCTTCAGGGCATTGACTTTTCTAAGTACGAAAGAGTTATCTTCCTTTCAAAATCCATCGGTACGATAGTCGCCAGCAAGCTGAAGAAGAAGCTTAACCTTGATAACGTCAGTCAGATCTTCATCACTCCGTTAACGGAAACCGTCCCTTACTTTGCGAAGGACGATCTCATCATTACTTCCAATAACGACCGTTTTTTCCCCGATGCCGCCGAGAAAGTCGCGCCTTTCAATAATTCCTATGTCTTCCCTAACTGCCCGCATTCCTTTGAATTCAAGGGCAATTATCAGCTCACGATGAAAATCCTGACCGATGTCTTAGGTGTGGTTTCCCGTTATGTCCAGACTATCGACTAGAAGCTCGATTAACGTAAATTACAGAGAATTAGACATCAATATAAAATAAGTGTATGATATTAGAACTCTAGTTATGGGGTATAAAGAAACAAACAGACCTGAGGAAGAGCCTCAGACTATCATAATGCAGAAAATCGAGGCTACGGTCGCGAAATCCGTTTACCTCAAGAAAAAGCCTTTCTATTCTTTTGTTAAGAGATGCTTTGATATCTTCAATTCTCTTTTAGCTATCATTATTCTTTCCCCGCTTCTTCTTATCCTTGCTTTCTTAGTGAAAGTCACTTCCAGAGGACCGGTTCTTTATAAGCACAGACGGATAGGCAAGAACGAGAAGCCCTTCAATATGCTGAAGTTCCGGACCATGAAATGGGATCAGCGTCCGATTGAAGAACAGCTCACGAAAGAGCAGCTGGAAGAATTCCGCAAGAACTTCAAGCTGGAGAACGATCCGCGGATTACTAAGTTCGGCAAGTTCTTAAGAAAGACCAGTCTTGATGAGCTTCCACAGCTCTTCAATGTCCTTAAAGGCGATATGTCCATTGTCGGTCCTCGTCCGATTCTGGATATTGAAAGCGAGAAATACGGATTAGCCCGAGATGTTCTTCTCTCGGTTCGTCCCGGTCTTACTTCCTATTGGGCCTGCCATGGGCGGAGCAAGACCACTTATTCCGAACGTATCAATATGGAACTCTACTATGTGAAGCATCGTTCGGTCTGGATGGATCTGTGGCTTATTTTAAGAACAGTCATTACGGTCTTCAAGCACGAAGGAGCAGAATAAGAATCCCTAAAGCTCGCATAAGCGGGTTTTTTCTATACTTAGATCAGGATATTTCTATCTGGATTCATACCATGAGGAACACCCTAGGGTGTTCGCGACGAACATTCGTTATAGAATAATGTCACGAGCATGGATGGAGACATAGGGAGTCTCCTGATCTTTTTCTTCATAGGCATGCGAAGACTGATCCCGGAATGTGAAAGCCGGGCATCACCTGCATCTGGCAGGTCTCCGGACGTTCGAAACTCGGATTCAAAGAACAGATGGAACTCGATCGGGAGTACATCACCAAGAGAAGCCTCCATTACGATTTCTATCTGCTGCTCAAGACAATCCCGGCGGTCTTGTCCCATAAGGGAGCTGAATAGTCCATTCGAAGGGAAAGGGGCCTGTCAAAGGCTCTTTTCTTGGTCCTATTAAATTAAAGGTGGTTTAGGGTGGTGGTTAGCGTGCGAACTAATCAT
>CAYUFI010000040.1:0-12511 GCA_964444175.1 uncultured Clostridiaceae bacterium
CGCTCTCCCGGCATATAGTTCTTTGACGACCTACTGGAAGTGGCTTCGGAAGAGATTTCCGAAGAAATGCCCGAAGATACCGCGGCAATTTCCGAAGAATTCCCGCAGCTTCCCAGGACGAATGCCAGGGACAGAAGCAACGCCGAAACAAGTTTCTTTTTCATAGTTCTCTCCTTTAAGGACGAAAGGCCGGAAGACGCAGGAATCGGGAAAAACTTCAAAAGCATATCGTTCCGGAACTGCGGCACAGCCTTTTCGTAAAAGCGGAAGGAATTTTGTATCCTAAGCATCAGTATATCCATCGGCCCGTAAATATTTTTTTAAAAATTTCGAATTGGGCATTTTTTATGATATATATCTATAAGTTTCAATTTAAAGGAAGTTAGGAGCCTTACGAAATAGTGCGTTCTAACTTCCTTTCTTCGAGCGGGCTCGGAGATAGGAAACAGGTGCTCTCCCGCCCTTCCCCGGCGTCAGTCTCCACATTTCCGTCTTTTCCCCGCTTCCGCCTTCTTCCCGGACAAAGGGAACTTCTTTTGAGAAGGAATCCGTCCGATGCCCCTTCATTCCGTAATTCTGACGCTGAATCCCGCCCGGATTGGGCTAAAAGCACGATGTAAAAGCAAGGCGCGGGCCGTTTTTCTTCCGCGGCGATGTGCCCTCCCGGTTTTTCCTTGAAATGAACCCTGTAATCCTATATTATTATTAAGTTGATTACTCAAGGAGGAAGTCTATGAAAAAACGCTTAACCATCCTCTCTCTGGCGTTAGCTGGTGTTTTACTGACCAGCTGCTCCAAAGGGTACAATTACGTGGATGGCGTTATGGTCACGATCGACGGGCAGAACTACACGATCAACGACGTCTTCGCTTCTTTCGGTCTGAAGACCGAGGGATACGACGGGACGGTCGAACCGCTGAGCTCCACGACCGTTTCCAGCTATTACAATGCTTTGAACGATGTCATCGTCGAAGCGAACATCAAGAAAGACGCGACGATGACGAGCTCCGTCCAGTCGGATATCGAATCCTTCCAGAAGACGGTCGAGGACAACGCCAAGACGAACGGCGTGTCCTACAACACCGAACTGGAGACCGAGCTCGACAGCAAGGGTTTCGATACCCTCGAGGAATACGAAGCCTCGCTTTATCTCGAACGCAAGAAGACGGAAGCTTCGAACAACTTCAAGACGGACAGCATGTACACCAAGACGTTCGTCCCGGGCATGAAGGATTATGCCCCGTACCACGTCCGCCACATCCTCTTGAAGTTCGACGACGCCTCGGATAAATCCTTATATAAAGGAAAGATTTCCGAACAGGACGCCAAGGACATCTACACCTTCGTCACCACGATGGCCAAGGGCGAACAGACGTTCGGCAAGGTCGCGCAGACCCTGTCGGAGGATACGTCCAGCGCGGAGGCCTTCGGCGACTGCGGCATCATGACGACCTCGACTTCGTTCAACAGCGAATTCAAGTACGGCGTCTACACCTACGATTCCTTCTTCAATCCTGCTTTGACCGCAAAAGAAAAGCAGAGCGTCATCGATACGACCGTCTACGCGGTCAACACCAAGGCGGCTAAAAACGAAACGAAGGCCGACGCGGTCACTAAGTTCTCCGAACTCTCCGGCTCGAAAGCCTGGGGCATCCCGCTCTCGGCGGTCTTCGCGGAGAACTACTACGCCGAAATGACCAAGGACAGCAACGGTCTCGCGGTCACCGGCGCGGAAGATTACAACTATCCGCGCAACATCATCTACAACAACTACTTCAACAACCACGGCCTGTCCTTCATCCATCTCGACACCGAGGTAGAAGCGGTCGCGAACAGCCTCGACGGGCTCGTCCTGAATAACGGGACGATTGTCGACACCGGCTATTCGTCCGCGTACGCGACCTATGCCGCGTCCTCCCGTTTCAAGACGGTCGAAGGAATCTCCGACAAGCTGATGCAGCGCGGAGCCGACAGCAAGCTCTCCGTCCGCAACAGCGCTACGGCCAAGGAAATCTCCGGCTCGCACAAGATCCTCTGCGACGAGAACGGCAACCCGATTCTCGTCACGAGACCCCAGTCCGGCACGGACTATTCCGGCCTGCACTTCATCGTCCTGCAGTACGATCCGTTCAACTCCCTGATCGACTCGATCGATACGGGCGACACGGCGGCCAAGGCCAACTTCTCGGATTACTACACGCTCACCAAGCCGAACAGCTCAATGACCGAGGAGGAACTCGCCAAGTCCAAGAAGTCGTTCGTCGGATATCTCTCTTCGAACGATTCCGATTTCTATACGAACCGCGTCTCGACCCTCAAGTCGGACGTTGACGCCGTCTACACCAACTCCGCCTACAACCAGTTCGAGTACTATCTCGACGCGGCGGAGAACCCGACTTCGGAAAGCAACAGCTACGTCAAGTCCGTCAGCGGCGAATCCGTCCCGAACACCTCGGTCAACGAGAACGGAATCAAGGTCACGGTCGATTCGACCATCCGTTCGGAAGTCCTGAACTACATCGATCAGCAGAAGATGTCTTCCGAGGAATCCACGGCCCGCGCCTACGCGGCGTCCTGGAACTCCTATCTGATGATGCTCGCCCGCGCCAATGAGGTGCAGTCTCGCGTCCTTCCGGTCGCGAAGGGCATCCAGGCGTTCTTAGGCGGCAGCACGACGCTGAACGTCTTCAACAACGAACGCGCCAAGTAAGGGGGGAAACGATCGGTTATGAAAAAGAACAGCTTACTGAAGATTCTCTCGGTCGTGGCTCTCGCGGGCGTCCTGACCGCCTGCGACGAGGACATCGTCAATCTCCCTTCCGATAAGGGAAACTCCGTGTTCGCCGTCGAAGGCGACACCAACAAGGACGTCACCGACAACACCCGTGAACACGTCTACGACAACATCACGAAGACGACCACCACGGCTTCGAAGACGCTCGACAACCTGCTCTACGCCTGGGCGAAGACCGAGCTGAGCCAGAAGACCAATCCGGATTTCCCGTTGACCGACGAGGAATTCGAAGCGGAATTCACGGAAAGATGGCATAAGGAAATGGTCGACGCGGCCCGTACGAGCACGTACGCGACCGACAACGTCTTCTCCGAGTACCGTTACGCACAGTCCTTAACGACCCAGTTATACGACATCGGCATCAAGCAGAGCGACGGCAGCGTCAAGAAACGCGCCGACTTCGATTCGACCGAGGCCTACATGGCGGCGCTGAGGAGCGCGGCGAACAAACAGGTCGTCACGCCGGATATGGAGTACGAAGACATCTTCGCCCTCGACTATTCCGACTACGTGGAACGCCACTTCCGTCCGGAAATCTACAAGCATTATCTAAACGCTTATTACGTCTATTCGCAGTCCTACTCCTCGATCGGCGCCACGGCGGCCCGCGACATCACGGCGATCGCCCTGACCGATTCGACGGACGAGCCGGGGCTGGCCGGCCGGTTCATGGCCAAGTTCAAGGCGGCGTACATCGACGATACGTCCGCGAGTCTCGAGGCGGCGGACCTGCACCATCTCGAACGTCTTTATAAGGGCATCGGCTCCAAGGAAGAATGGGAGAACGTCTCTTCCGATTCGGCCCTGGCGACCAGCATCAAGAAGGTCTACGGCATCGCCGATAGCGAAGAAATGACTCTCGGCAAATTCGTCGACGAGCACCACTTCTATCCGCTGAACGAGACCGACATCGCCTGGTACACGGGCACGTTCGGAACGAATTCCGACAAGCTCGTCACGAGCGACGGCCTGCCGGATACCCTGGTCCAGGGCGTCTACGAGGACGTGAAGAAGATCACCGACAACGAATACACCACCGACGACACGCTCGAATCCAAGTACACGAATTCGGACGCGTACTCCGTCGAATGGGGTGTCGAGCTGGCTCTGCGTTCGATTGCGCAGGAAACCTTCATCACCGAAGGGGTCACGCTGAAGGACAGCGGCATCTCCTCGTATCCGAGCTCCCTGACGAACCGCGTCTTCGAAAACAACTATTCGAACGACATCAACGGCGTCGCGCTGCGCACGGTCTCGAACGACAACTCCTACATCGTCCATTCCGGCACGACCGCGGAGGACGTCAGCTGCTTCACGCATACGGACAGCAACCTGCTCCGTTACGTCACTCCGAGAACGATGGAGAACGACGAGGATATCGTCAGCTACGATTCTTCGAGCAAGAAGTACTTCTTGGTCCAGATCAACGCGGACGAGAAGCTCTCTTCCGACGCGACCCGCGATACTTCCCGCATCGTGACGGCCTCCCGTCTGAGACAGAACTCCTCGGATTCGGCCGAAGTCAAGAACTTCAAGGCGGACCTCGCGCTCGATACGGCCTACGAGATGACCAAGAGCGATTCGTACACCAAGCAGGCGGTCACCTACTACTTCACCCACAAGCACGTCAGCTACTCCGATCCGGACTTTTACGACTACATGAAGTCGAACTATCCGGACTGCTTCGATTCCGACGGCATGCCGGTGTATAACGACTAAATCCGTTCTTGTTCAGACGGTTTCTTCCTCAGGGAAGAGGCCGTCTTTTTTTACTTTTGGTCGTGGTTCGTACGCGTAATGTTCAAAAGAAAACACTATAATAGACATAGAGAAAGGAAGAAAGAAAATTATGGCGAAACATACCGAAGATAACTGCGTGTTCTGCAAGATCGTCAAAGGGGAAATCAGCTCGTACAAGGTCTACGAGGACGACGACATCTATGCGTTCCTGGACATTTCCCCGGCTTCGAAAGGACACGTCCTGGTCACCACGAAGGAACACTTCCAGAATTTCTTGATGGTTCCGCGCGACCTCGTCGAGAAGGCCTTCATGGTCGCCCAGAAGATCGGGCAGGTCCAGATGAGCCTACTGGGCGCGGAAGGCGTGAACGTCCTGACGAACGTGAACGAAGTCGCCGGACAGTCCGTGATGCACTTCCACATCCACGTCATCCCCCGTTACCGCGACGACTCGCTGGAAATCGGGTTCAAGCCGAAGATGATCCAGAAATACGATCTCCCGGTTCTGGCCGAACAGCTCCACAAGGGCTTATCCAAGTAAGTTCTTCTCCGCTTCTTTCCGTATGGTAAAATAGGAAGCGGAGTTTTTTATGGGCATAACCGAACGTTCTTATCATTATGTGCGCGTCGGCGCGTGCGAAATCAAAGAGGAAATCGCCGCGCCTTCCGTCAACCTGAAGAGGATGGAGGAGAAGGCCGAAGAAGCTTTGGGGAAAGGCGTGCATCTTCTCGCCTTTTCGGAATGTTCCCTGAGCGGATATACCTGTGGGGACCTCTTCTTATCGGATACGCTTCTCAATTCCTGCCTGGATTCGATTGACGAGTTCGTCGAATTCTCGAAAGGAAAGAAGATCATCCTCGTTTTCGGATTCCCCTTCGAGTTCCAGAATTCGCTCTATAACTGCGCCGGAGCCGTCTTTGACGGGAAGCTCCTCGGGGTCGTCCCGAAGTCTTTCATCCCGAACTATTCGGAATTCTACGAAGCGCGTTACTTCGCCTCCGGAAAAGGAATTCCGACCCAGCGGATCCGGGTCGGGCATCAGGAAGGCGTCCCTTTCGGAACGGATCTGATTTTTGCGGACAGTTCCTGCGATTTCTTCCGGTTCGGGGTCGAAATTTGCGAGGACCTCTGGGTTCCGGACTCCCCGGACATCGGGCTTGTTAAAAAGGGCGCCGAAATCATCGTCAATCTCTCCGCTTCTGACGAACTCGTCGATAAGAATCTCTACCGGAAGGACCTCGTGAGGGTCTCTTCGGCGAAGCTGAACTGCGCCTACATCTATTCTTCCTGCGGGGAAGGTGAATCGAGCCAGGACGTCGTCTTTTCGGGGCACAAGATCGTCGCCGAGAACGGAACGGTCTTAACAGAAAGCCGCCCCTTCGAACACAGGGACCTTTTGTGCGACCTCGATCTCGAGCGCATCCATAACGCGAGGAGGAAGATGACCACCTTCGAAAACGACTTCGACCGCACGGTCGTATCTTTCGATTTACCCGTTAAAAACCCGGTGGAACTGCTCCGTCATGTCGCGCGGAATCCATTCTTGGCGAGCGACGAAGAAGTGGAGGAACGCCGCGCAAGGCAGATCCTGACCATTCAGAAGGAAGGGCTGATTCAGCGCCTGAAGGCGATTTCCTGTTCCCGCGTCGTGGTCGGGCTTTCCGGCGGACTCGATTCGACCTTGACGCTCTTAGTCGCCGTCGAGGCCTTCAAGGAAATGAAGGCGGATCTGAAGCAGATTTACGCTTTGACCCTGCCGGCCCTCGGAACGACTTCCCTGACCCGCACGAACGCAGAAATCCTCTCTAAAGAACTCGGCGTGTCCTTCCAGGCAATCGATATCAAGGCCGCCGTCGACCTGCATTTCCGGGACATCGGACACGACCCGTCTCTGACCAACGCCGCCTACGAGAACGCGCAGGCGAGGGAACGCACGCAGATCCTGATGGATTTCGCCAACGATCACGACGCCCTGATGCTCGGCACGTCGGATCTTTCCGAGCTCTGCCTGGGCTGGACCACCTATAACGGCGACCACATGAGCATGTACAATCCGAACGCCGGCGTCCCCAAGACGCTCGTCCAGTCGATCGTGAAGACGTACGCCAAGGACCACAAGGAAGTCTCCCCGGTTCTCCTTTCTGTCTTAAATACTCCGATTTCGCCGGAACTTCTGCCTCCGAGCGACGATAAGATTGTCCAGACGACCGAGAGCAAGGTCGGTCCGTACGAGCTCGTAGACTTCTATCTGTTCGCGTTCTTAAGAAGGAACTATTCGCTGCACAAGATTTTCTTCATGGCCGAACAGGCCTATATGGGGAAATACGGCAAAGAATTCTTATATAAATACCTCGAAGTGTTCGTACGGCGTTTCTTCTCGAACCAGTTCAAACGTTCCTGCTTGCCCGACGGAGCCAAAATCGGCACGGTCGCGGTCAGTCCGCGCGGGGATCTCCGCATGCCTTCCGACGCTTCGAAGGCAGATTACTTAAAAGAATTGGAAGAGATTAAAAAAGAAAACGGGCTGGATTAATCCAGCCTCCAGCGGATCGGTTCCTCCCCGTTTTCCTTCAGGAACTCGTTCGCCTTGGAAAAAGGTTTCGAATGGAAGAAACCGTGGTAGGCGCTGAGCGGGGACGGATGCGCCGAACGTAAGACCTTGTGCCGGCTCTGATCGATCAGAGGGATGCATTTCTGGGCGGAAGCGCCCCAGAGGATGAAGACGATCCTTTCTTTTTTCTGATTTAAAAACGAAATCACGTCGTTGAAAAGGACGGAATATTCCGGATAGGCGCAGGAAAAGGCCCTTCCTCTTTCGACCGAGAGGACCGAGTTCAGAAGCATCACCCCGTGATCCGCCCAGGGGGTCAGATCCCCGCACCGCGGGAAGGAGTACCACGTGTCCTCGCAGTATTCCTTGAAGATGTTCTGCAGCGACGGCGGCAGGGGAACGCCTTCGGGAACCGAGAAAGAAAGCCCCATGGCCTGCCCAGGTTCGTGGTACGGATCCTGTCCGACGATGACGCAACGTACCTTGTCGTAAGGCGTGTGGCAGAAGGCGTTCAGGATCTTGTCCTTAGGAGGATAGATCGTCTTTTCGCGGTAATCCTGCGCGACTTTTTTCACGAGGACGCGGATTTCTTTCTTATGAAGCTCCCGCATGAAGAATTCTTCCCAGGTATCCATGTTTCCTCCTCTATTTCTTGAGACGAACCGGGCGGACTTCGACCGGTTTGATGTCTTTCTTCTTCCCGTCGTCCGGCTTCTTCTCAAAACGGACCGGCTCGACCCGTTTCGGTCCGTCCTTCTTCTCTTCGGTGACAAGATCCTCCGCGCGGACCGGTTTCGGTTCGACGGGAGAAAGGTCCTTCTTCGGTTCTTTCTTCAGTTCCGGCTTTAATAACGGCGTACGGGTAACATCAAGCGGAGAGGCAGGCTTCGAAAGCTTCTTCTCTTCCTTCTTTTCTTCGGAAGGTTCTTGAGCAGGCTCTTCTACTTTCCGGTCGAGGAATTTCAGTTCGTCCGAAGTGACCGGACGGATTGCGATCGGAGAAGAAGGTTTAACTAGGCCATAAGGCCCTTTGCCGAGTTCTCCGACCTTATGAGTTCCTTCGGCCGGTTCTTCCTTGACCGGTTCTTCTTTCTTCTCTTTGGAAGCAGGAATCTCTTCCTTCTTCTCATTAGCGGAAGGAACTTTTTCTTTCTTTTCCGGAGAAGTTATCGGTTCTTCCTTCTTTTCCTCGGTAACGTGAACCTCCTCCTTCTTTTCTTCGGTTTCCGCTTCGGCGGGTTTCTTTCCTTCTTCAGGCTTCTTTTCCTCTTCGGGAGAAGGCTCCGCGGATTCTTCTTTCTTTTCCTGTTCCTTCTTCTCCACGTCTTCCTTGATTGAAAGGTTCGCGAAAGGCTGCTCGGTAAAGAAGCGCCTCAGCTTCTCTTCCTTCAAAACCGTCTCTTTCCTCTCCCTGTTCTCCTCGGCCCTTCCGGTCTCCTCGGCGTAATCGAGCGGCTCGAGCTCGAAAGGCTCGAGGGAATTCAGAAGGTCGTAGTTCTTCTTCCCGTAACGGGAAATCGCCGCGGTCTCCGAAAGGACGCGGTTCTTGATGACGTCCGGGATGTCCTCCTCAAAATCCGTGAACGGCTTTCCCTGTTTGACAAGGTAGGCGTAGCCGTCCTCGTCGAAGGAGATGAGGTCCTCGTTCGGGCGCTTATACGTTTCTTTGATCCGTTCCTCGCGTTCGGAAATGAGGCCAGCGTCCCCGTTCTCCCCGTTATTCTCCGCCAGGGTTTCGCTAGGGGAATACGCCGGTTCGAAATTGATCGTGAGCGGCTTCTCTTCCTTCGGCAGGGACTCCTCGATGGAGGCGATGTCCTTTTCCTGGACGTTCGCGTTCTGGCTCAGATCCTCCCCGACTTCTTCTTTAACGAGCGGAGCGCGGACAGGACTGGGCAGAACGGAGCTGTTGAAGCGGGACGGACGGACGCCGGCGTCCTGAACGGAATTGCCGATATCGGCGAGATAGTCCGCTTTCTGTCTGGCCAGATCCTTCTTCTTCACCGCTTCCGGATACGGATGCGTTTCGGCGATGTAAGGGAGTTTCGAAGCGTCTTCGGAAGGCTTGTAACCCAATAGGGCCTGTTTCTCCCAGTCGACGTCCTCGACCCCGTACGGCTCGTTCTCCGCCTTCCTGTTTTTCTTCTTCCGGTAGGATTTCAGGATCGCGTGGACGATGAGAAGGACGATTACGAGGAAAAGCGCGGCGAGGATAAAAAGCACGATCAGCTCGAACAGCTGCCCGTTCTTATAAGGGACCGAGGCGATCTGTCCGATTTCGGCGTCGTAGAATTCCTCCCCGATGAAATCGCGGAAAAAGCCGTCGAGCCCGGAATTGACGCTCTCGATGAAATCCGCCTGATAGAACGCGCCGAAAGCCGAATACACCGGTTCCCACTTCGCCTGGGCGACAAAGCGCAGGAACAGGAAGACCAGCGCGAGCACGGAATAGACGATTGAAAGGATGATGCGGACCGTCGGGGAATCTTTCTCGGAACGGACGCGGATTTTCTCCTCTCCCGAATTCGCTTCCATGGCGGCCTTCTCGTCGGCGAGCTCGGTGTTCGGGACGATGCGGTTAGCGACCTGTTCGCGGTTATGATTCTCATTCGGGACGAACGAGGACGGGAAGTCGATCGGGGAATTGAGACGCTCGAGTTCGGCTTTCTCGTTATATTCCCTACGGACCTTCGCGTTACGGAACGCGCGGTAGATCAGTCCGAACAGGACGTCGACGATCAATAAGAGCGCGACGAGCAGAACGAGCGAAGTGAAGACCGCCTGCAGGGCGATGCTCGGGGTCGGCGAGATGAAACGGGAGAAGATCGCGCTCCAGAGCTTGCCGTAGAAACGGTCGAAGAACGGATACGCGTCCTTGAAGAACTGGACCGAGGACGACGTCAAAAAATCTCTGACCGGCGGAAGAATGTATAACGCCAGCAGGACGGCCGTCAGGACGGTCACGAAGATATTGATCGCGACGATTTTCCGTGTCATACTTCCCATTCCCCTAACAGCCTATTTCTTCTTCAGATGGTGTTTCGAAAGATATTCCGTCGCGATGAAATCCTTCGAAAACTCCGTGTCGTACGCTTCCAAAGACAGGACGTTCCCGGACATATCCCCGGTCAGTTCCCGGTTGGTCTTGACGATGTCGAACCAGGAATAGAGCCCGTCGTTCAATACGAAGGCCGGAACGCCCAGCTTTTTGACGAACTGCATCATCCCGAGGGAGAAGACGTTCTCCTTGGATAAAAGGACGTCGAACGAATAGTTCAGCAGCGTCATGTCCGCGGCGTCGAGCCCTTCGACGTAATTCGAGCGGTCGCATTCTTCCAGACTCTTATCCATATCGACGGCGAACAGGTCGAAAGCGAAAGCCGGGTCGGGACTCACTCCGCTCTTGAGACGCGTGAACTGGACCTGAAACAAAGAGGAATGGTCCGAATAGAGCAGGACCTTCTTCCCTTTGAGATAAGTTAGGAGCGCTCCTTTGAACGGAGCGGTGTCTCCGCTCTTAAAAAGGGCCACTCCTTCCTTGAGGCAGGAGCATTTCGCCAAAAAGCGCAGCTCCGGACTCGGGTCGGCGAAGAGTACGTCGATGTCCTTCAGGCCTTCTAAGTCCGTCTTGGCCAGATAGTCGAGCACCTTTTTCGAAAGCGTGTCCGCGGGGATTTTCAAAGCCCTCTCGACTTCCGAATAGAGCTCCTTCGGGTAGTCCCTGCGGAGGGAGTTCTTGACAAGCAACCCGTAATAGCATACGGAAATTGTTAAGTCTGAAATAGCCAGTATATCTTTCGGTTCTTTCTGAAAAATTTCCTCGGCCGTTTTCTCCGAAAAAGACGTGTAGGACACACGCGAAAGCCTCGGGGACGAGGCCGGGGTGAACGCATAAGCGATTTTATTGTGGAACAGGGAGAACCGGTTGACTTTCTTCATAGCTTTTCTTCTTCCCATTATAAGGTTTTTTCGCTCAAAACTTCACTAGTATTTCACTATAATGTCATTATGACGTTATTTGTTTCCATGCATTTATGACGTTATTCGTTTCCACCTCTCAATCCCCCTAGGGGGATTTTTTTATGACGTTATTTGTTTCCGGTTAATTGTCGTTTACCATTCAGCTGGGAGACCATCAGCATGAAGAAACTGAACAGCAAATACGTCGAATCGATCGTCAAAAAAGCGGCAGAGGGCAAAATCACATCCAGGGACGCGGCGGCAAAACTGGGCGTAAGCAGGCAATACGTCAACCGCCTCAAGAAAGCCTACGGGGAGCGAGGAACCTCCGCCTTCGAGCACGGGAACAGAGGCAAAAGCAGGGAATGGAAGACCGACGTCGAGACCGAGAAAAGGGTAATCGAGCTCTATTCAGGAAAATACGCCGGGTTCAACTTCGCGCATTTCCTCGAGAAGCTGAACGAGGACGAGGGGATAGCGATTGGATACCGGCCGCTTTATAGGATCCTTTCGTCGGCCGGCTTCGCATCGCCGAAAAAGCACCGGGCGAAAAAGGAAAGAACAAAGCATCCGTCGAGGCCGAGGAAAGAGTGCTTCGGCGAGCTCCTCCAAATCGACGCATCGATTCACAATTGGTTCGGGCCGGAGCACCCTAAGGCCACCCTGCACGGCGCGATTGACGACGCCACGGGCATGGTCATGGGTCTTTATTTCGACAAAGAGGAAACGCTTAGGGGCTATTACGAAATGGCGAGGCAGATCCTGACCAAACACGGCATCCCCGCCGCTTTCTACGGCGACAACAGGACAATATTCGAGTACAGGAAGCTTTCCGAGAAGGGCAAAACGATAGACAGGGACGTGCACATACAGTTCAAAAGGATGTGCCAAACGCTCGGAATCGAGCTAATAACGACGTCGGTGTCGCAAGCCAAAGGGCGGATAGAAAGGCTTTGGGAGACGCTTCAGTCAAGGCTGATATCCGAGCTGAGGCTGAGGGGGATCACAACCATCGACGGGGCGAACCGATACCTGCCGGAATTCATGGCGGGCCACAACAGGAGGTTCGCGCTGGCCCCGGACATGGAGAAATCGCTTTTCGCCGAACCGCCGGCGCCGAGGGAGATTGATTTCTATCTGTCGACGCAATACCAAAGGGTTTCTGACAACGGGTCCGCGATATCCCTCTTCGGGAAAAGGCTCCAATTGGTCGACGATTGGGGTGGCGTTGCTCTGATCCCGGCCAAAACCATCGTCGACGTCTACGTCACGCTTTCGGGCAAAATCGTCGCGGTTCACGGAGAAAAGCTCTGGAACACGGTCCAAGTTGAGAAAAGGCAGGAGGCGAGGAGCACAAAAAGGAAGGTTGGAAGACCAATATGGAAGCCGGGGCCAAATCACCCGTGGAAAAGAATGGTGATTTCAACTAAGAAATACAATGGAAACAAATAACGTCATAGCGACA
>CAYUFI010000041.1:0-11985 GCA_964444175.1 uncultured Clostridiaceae bacterium
TTAAACATCCCTCAAAAATTTTTTCAGGCAAGAAAAAACGCCTGGGGAAGCAAGGGGAGGGATTTTTCCCCTTTTTCCTTCTTTCCAGGCGTATGGTTGAGTCCGTTTCGGTTACTGATCTTTCTCTTTCCGGTTCTTCTTCCGGAGCTCTTTCTTCAGATCGGCGAACGGACGGTACGTGTCTTCTTCCTCCCCGTCCTCGCCTTTCTTGCTCGCGGCGTACTCTTCTTCGCTCATCAGCGTGTACGTGTCCCCGCCGTCGCGCTCGTAGTCTTCGTCCTCCATGCGCGGGACGGCGTCGTAGAACACCGCCTTCAGCACCGGCAGGATGTCGAAGCGGTTCTTCTCCGGCATGACGTCCGTGTTTTCCGAATCGTCCGAAAATTCGAAATAGTCGTCCGTACGGATCTCGAACGGTTCTTCCTTCCCGTGCGAGACCAGAGTGATTGTCCCCGCGAGTTCGACATGGCACGTATAGGCGTTCTCCCCTTCTCCCGGATACGAATTGATGTAGACCGAAAGAGAATCCGCCTCCTTCACGTTCGGGACGGGCTTCAGATCTTCCCCGGAGAAATAGACGTCGTAAGCGATTTCCCTTAAAGTCGACGCGTACAGATCGTTATAGGAGATGTAAAGATGGTCCAACGGGTTTCTCATCGCAGATATCCTTCCTTTCTGAACTGTTCCCGGATCGGTTCGAAGAGCGAACGGATGTCCGGGTGCGCCCTGTTCGACGTGCGCAGGGCGAAGATGTGCTCGTACTCTTCTATATCCGTTCCCATATAAATCGCGGCCTTGAGCTTATTCGGCAGGACCGCCCTCGCCATTTCCGGCGTCGCGCCTTCTTTTAAGAGGGCGAAATAATTCTCTTCCGCCTCTTTAAAACTTTTATCGTACAGTTCCTGATGTTCTTCGTAATCGAGCGGGCGGATGAGCGTGATCTCGTTTCCGAACTTATCCTTGCTGTAGTTGCAGTACCGCGTCGATTCCTGGGCGAACGAGCAGACCCGGTGGCGTACCAGTTCGTGCGTCACGCCCCGGTCCGTAACGAGCTTTAAAACGACGAACTTCATCTTCCGGTAAACCGGATCCGGCAAAACGGAAATCTCCTCTTCGCTTAGAATCCTTCCCTTCTTCTCCCCGTAGACGTGTTCGGGGAAAAGGAACGAAACTTCCTTTCCGACCAAATCAATCAGGGAGGAGAATTTTTTCCCGTCTTCCAGCAAAGGCCTTAAGGAGAACGAGACGTACTTTTCTCCAGCCAAAGCGACGTACGGGGACGCAATCTCCTTTAATTCGGCATAGAGCTCCGGTTCGATTTCCGACGCGTAACGCGCGAATTCGAAGACCGAGTAGTGCTTATATCCCTGTAAGCGCGTCAGAAACGCCTCGGCGTCGCCGCTCTTCTCGACCTGATAGCAGTTGTGCGCCGCCAGCGCGGCCGTATTCAGAGGGTCCTTACGGATCTCCTCGAAACTGGCTTCGGTGTATCTCATGTCTTTCTAATTTCAAATTTCCTTTTTAAAAACGGCTCCGGGAGAGAAATGCTCCCCCCGGGCGTCAAGAAGTTGATTTTACGGATGCGTTTAGATTACTGGCGCAAACTGACCTTGAGGCTATGCGTCACGTCGAGGATGATCGTGTTCAGCAGCGAATTGATCTCCTCGTCCTTGAACGAACGGTCTTCGCGGTAGAGTTCGAGGGCGAACGCGAGCGAGGTCCTGCCGTCCTTGGTGAACGAGTCGAAGACCTCGACGTCGGAGACGTACTTCCCTCCGGCCTTGCGGATCTGCTTTTCAATCTGGGCCGCGGTCACTTCCGCGTCTTCGAGCGTGAACGCGAGGTCGCGCCGCACAGGGTTGAAGACCGGCGTCGGGGCGATCTTGAGACGGGACGAACGCGTCAAGATGAATGCGCCGAGATCCATTTCGAGCAGGATCATGCCCTTCTTGTCGGAAGCCGGATTCGTCTCGCCGAAGGTGGCGACGACCGTCTTTCCGAAGAGGACGTCCGCGCTTCTGCCCGGATGGAAGGCCGGGTTCTTCGAACGGACGAGCGTGTAGCGCTTGTCCGAGACGCCCAAGAGTTCGGAAAGAGAAGTGAAATATCCCTTGATGTCGAAGAAATCGTACGGGGACGATTCGAGCATCCCTCTTCTCTTCTTGTTTCCGCATAAGCCAATCGAGAGATACGTGTGGTTCCCTTTCGGCGTATGGATCTCGGAGACTTCGAACAAACCGAGATCGCCGGATTTGCGGTCGAGGTTGTATTGCAGGGCCTGCGCCATCGATTCGAGCAGGTCCGAACGGACGTACTTGTGTTCCTCGGTGAGCGGATGCAGGACGGCGTAGGACGGGTCTTTCGAGAAGACGCGGATGCCTTCCTCCTGCTTTTTGCTGACGAGCGTGTAGGTCACGATCTGGTCGAGTCCCTGGTCGATCAGGAAATTCTCGACCTTGCGGACCTTCGCCTGCTTGTCGGTCAGTTCCCCGTGGGTCACCGGGAGCTTAGCGATCGACTGGACGATGTATTCCTGCGGGGCGAGGCGGAAGACCTCCTCGTCGATGTCGCACTGTTCGTTCAGGTCCATGCGGTATTTGTTCCGCGCGACTTTCCCGTCGCTATAGGACGCGCCGATGCGCTTCAACACATCGTCGATCACTTCCTTAGGATAGTGAGCGCCGAGGCGGGCGTTGAGTTTCTCGTAGGAGAAAGCGAATTCCGTTTTCTGCGGGGCGGTCTTATCGTACGAGGAAGTCCCGAGGATCTTCACGTCCTTGAAGAACAGGGGCGCGAGCGACAGGATTTCGTTCATGCTCTCCTCGACCGTGTACGGGTTCGTCCCCTTGATAAATAAGGACGAGGAATCCGAGACGAGGCCTAAGCGATTCGACGTGTGGCGGATGTTCGAGAAATAGAAGTGGGCCGCTTCGATGCCGACGTGCGCCGTCTTCTCGTCGACTTCGACGGACTTCGCGCCCATCACGCCGCCGAGGCAGCAGACTTTCTTGTCGTCCGAGATGACGATGTCCCCTTTGACGAGATCGTATTCCTTACCGGTCAAGGCGACGAATTTCCCTTCGTAGGAATCGGAGACGGTCAGCTTCTTCCCTTCGACCTTGTCGAGGTCGTACATGTGGAACGGCTGTCCGGTGAGGATCATCACGTAGTTTCCTAAATCCACCGCCGGAGAGACCGAGCGCAGGCCGAGGTTCCGTAAGGTGCGGACGACCTTTTCGGGGGTCTTGCCGTCTTTCAAAGCGACTTCCGCGAAGAAGAACTTGTCGCAAGAAGGCGTGAGCGAAGTGACTTCGTATCCGCTCTTTTCCTTCGGCAGTTCGGAAGAGACCGAAAATTTCAGAGGGCGGTTTTCGACCGAGGCGATTTCCCGGGCGAATCCGAAATGCGAAAGGCAGTCCGGACGGTTCGGCAGGACGTTGACGTCGAGGATGGTGTCGTCGAGCCCGAGATAAGCGAGAACGTTCCTTTCGCCGACGGGGGCGTCTTCAGGAAGGACGTGGATTCCCTTGAGGTCTTCTTCGGATTGGGCGCTCTTATCGACGCCGAGTTCGGAAAGCGAGCAGCACATGCCGTTCGAGACCTGGCCGCGGATGACGCCGGACTGGATCGTTTCGCCGATGGCCGGCAAGACGCAGCCGACCAAAGCCACGATGACCTTTTGGCCCTTAGCCACGTTCGGGGCACCGCAAACGATGTCGAGCACACCTTCCTGGCCGCAGTCGACCTTCAGAACGTGCAAATGGTCGGAATCCGGATGCTTCTCACAGGAAAGGACGTGGCCGATGCAGAGTTTCGAGGCCTGGGCGACTTGATGCATGCCCTCGACTTCGAACTGGGCGAACGTCAAATCGTGCGCGAGCTTCTCGGGAGAGATTCCCGAGAGATCGACCAATTCGCTTAATAAAGAAAAACTGAATACCATACCCGTTTACTCCTTGTTGAACTGTTCGAGGAAGCGCACATCCGACAAGAACAGCTTGCGGATGTCGTCGATGCCGTATTTCAGCATGGCCAGACGCTCGAGACCGACGCCGAAGGCGAAGCCTTTATCGACGTCCGGGTCGAAGCCGTTCAGACGCAGCACGTTCGGATGGACCATGCCGGCGCCGAGGATCTCGATCCAGCCGGTTCCCTTGCAGACCGCGCAGCCCTTGCCGTGGCACTCGAAACAGGAAACGTCGACTTCGATCGACGGTTCGGTGAACGGGAAGAACGAAGGGCGGAAACGGACTTCCCTCTTCTCGCCGAAGATGTGGCGGCACATCAGGGTCAGCGTTTCCATCAGCATGCCCATCGAGGCGTCCTTGGAAACGACGAGACCTTCGCACTGCGAGAACTGGTGGGAGTGGGTCAGGTCGTCGTCGTCGCGGCGGTACGTCTTGCCCGGGCAGATGATCTTGATCGGCCCCTGTCCCTTGGCTTCCTGCATCACGTGCGCCTGCACGCCAGAAGTCTGGGAACGGAGCAAAAGGTTGTCGGAAATATAGAACGAGTCCTGCATGTCGCGGGCCGGATGATCCTTAGGGATGTTGACGAGCTCGAAATTGAACAGGTCGAGGTCGACGTCCGGTCCTTCGGCGACTTTGTAACCGAGCCCGAGGAAGAAGTCCTCGAGGTCGTCGGTGATGAGCTGGATGGGGTGTTTGGCGCCCTTCTGAATCCTTCTTCCGGGGAGAGTGATGTCCACTTTCTCGGAAGCGATCTTCTTCAGGGTCTCCTCTTCGCGGATTTCTTTCTCGCGTTCGGCGAAAAGGTCCTCGAGAGCGGTCTTGTAGGAATTGATCTTCTGGCCGAAAGCCGCCTTTTCCTCCTTGGCGACGTTCTTCATTTCCTTGAAGGAACGCTTCAGAGCCGAATCGTTCCCGAGGAATTTCGCCTTGATTTCGGACAGTTTAGGCAGCGAATCGACCGAAGGAAGCTTTTCCTTCGCTTCGGCGAGCGCTTTTTCCAAATCTTCTAACATATGCGGAATGTACCTGCCTTTCTAAACTTCGTTTACTTCTCCGAGCCGCCCGTAAAATCCAAAGAGGTCTGTTCCGTCTTCGGTTCCTCTTCCTTGGCTTCGGCGTGTTCCTCGGAAACGACTTCCTTCTTTTCTTCGTCCCTCTCGACGGCTTTCTTCTCTTCCTTCATGGTGCGGAAGAAACCCGGAAGGATCGAATCGTCGTCGCCGAAAGGAGACGTCTTGTCTTCCTTTTCGACTTCGGAGACTTCCTTCGCGATCGGGGCGGAAGGATTCTCCGGCGCGTTTCCGGCGCGGGTCGTTAAGATGGACATGTCGTGCATCTTCTCGTCGACCGCCTTCTCGTCGAAATCGGTAGCAATCACCGAGACGAGCATCGTGTCCTCGTACTGCGGGTTCGACTGGACGCCGAAGATGATGTTGACGTCCCCGCCGGCCACTTCCGTGATGTAGCGCACGGCGTCGCTGGCTTCCTGCAGGGTGACGTTCGTGCCGCCCGTGATGTTGACGATCGCGGACTTGGCGCCCTTGATGGACGCTTCCAGCAAAGGCGAAGCGATGGCTTCCGTCGCCGCCTGCTTGGCCTTGTCCTTGCCCTTGCCTTCGCCGAAGCCGATGAGCGCGAGGCCCTTGCCTTTCAGCGTGTTCCTCACGTCGGCGAAATCGAGGTTGATGAGACCCGGCAAAAGGATCAGGTCGGTGATGGTCTTCACCGCCTGGGCGAGGACCTTGTCCGACTGTCCGAACGCTTCCTTGAGCGGGGATTTTCCGCTCACGAACATCAGGCGGTCGTTCGAAATGATGATGATCGAATCGACGTTCTTCTTCAGTTCTTCTAGACCCGCAGTCGCCTTGCGGATGCGCGCGTTCCCTTCGAACGTGAAAGGACGGGTCACGATCGCGACGGTCAGCGCTCCCGCCTCGCGGGCGATCTGCGCCACCACCGGGGCCGCTCCGGTTCCGGTTCCGCCGCCTTCGCCGGACGCGATGAACACCATGTCGTATCCCGTGACGATGGACTTGATTTGCTCCTTGGAAGCTTCCGCCGCCTGTTTTCCGACTCTCGGATCGCCTCCGGCGCCTAAGCCTTTCGTGACCTGTTCGCCTAAGACGAGCCGGTTAGGGGACTTACTCGTGGCGAGCGCCTGCTTATCGGTGTTGAACACCCAGAAATCGATGTTCTTCAGCTTGTCGTCGAGCATCTGGTTCACGGCGTTCGAACCGCCTCCGCCGACCCCGATGACCATGATCTTTACGAACGCTTCAAATGCGTCTAAATCGTCTTCCATATTCCTACCTCTCTTCCTGTGGGCTGTCTTTTATAGAATTTCGTCCCCGTCTCCAAACGGATTCCGGGCCGGTTTCTTCTCTTCTTCCCCGCCTTTTTCCTTCTTCGGGTTCTGAACGGCGTTCAGGTTCAGATCGATTCGCGTCAGCGTCAGATCCGTCGGGCGGTTCGGGCTCTGCTTGATCGGATAGTCCGAATAGTACTTCAGCATCGCCAGGCAGTGCGTGTACTCCGGGTTCCGCGCGCCGAAAGCGATCGGCGTGAAGACCGAGACCGTGTTCTTGAACCGCTCGGACAAGAATCCTCCGAGCCCGAAGATGCTCGAGCCGACTCCGGAAAGGACGAACAGGTTCCTTGCGCTCGAGGAAAACGAGAGATAGAACTGTTCAATCTGCTCGATCAATGGCTTGAGCGCGTCCTTCACCGTCTCGGCGATGGTCGAGACCTTGATGCCTTCCTGGGTCGCGAACTCGAAATCCGGATCCTGGCTGATACCGTAGATGCGGAGATATTCCTCCGCCTTCGCTTCGTTCAGAGAGAGCTTCTCCATCAGATGGCGCACGACGCTCTTTCTTCCGAACGGAAATTCGGCCGCCTGGAACAGGCGCTCGTCGTACGAATAGCCGAGGGTCGTGTATTCTTCGCCGATATCGACGAGGATGTATTCCTGCTTGGCTTTCTGGAAAAAGGAAGCGTAAGCCGTGGTCGCGTTGGTGACGTTCACCATCATCAGAATCTTCAGGCCGGCCTTGTTGACCGCTTCCCTGTACGTCTTGACGATGAGGGCGTCCCCGATTTCCACGTCGGCCTTCATCGAGATGGAATTCGCGCGCTTGCCGATCGGGAAACGCTTGTAGACCTTGTTCGACCCTTCGAGGCTGTACTCGTACGGGACGACCCCGATGACGCACTGCTTGCCTTCGGCCAGCGTGCACTGTTTGGCGATCATCGAAATCAGGTTCGAGCCATCGAAAAGCTGGACCATGGCGTTCATGTCCGTCGTGTTCGTATCGGCTTTCGCCGCCTGGATCTTCATGTCCGTGGACGGCAGGCCGAGGACGACCGAGTCAATCGTGATTCCGAGCGTGCTCGAAGCGCTGTGGACCAGCTCCTTGATGGCCAAGGCCATCTCGTCGGTATCCACGATGTGCCGGTTCACGAGGTGGGCCCGGTCGGATTCGAGCGCGTGCAGGACGTAGACCTGCGAAGAATAAACGTATCCGACCAGAAGCCGGATGCAGGTAGAGGTGAGTTCGAGAGTAGTAATATATTTTTCCATAAACACAAAAGATGCACTACTGGTAATTATTATATCGATTCAGCGGTCCTTTTGACACAGAGAGAACGATGTTTTTCTAACCGATGAGGACATAGTCCTCCGGGTCGGCCGCCTTCTCCGCCTGGAAAACCGCTTTCCTCCTCCCTCCGAATTCGTCGAGCGCCAGTTTTCCTTTGAAAAGCACGGTGTCCCCGCTTTGGGACAAGATGCTCCGCGGGAAGGAAAAATACTTGAACTGACTCACGGCGGAGAAGCTCACGAACAGGTGCCTCCCGTCGAAAGAATACGCGAAATCCGATTTCGGAAGAACGAGGCCGAATTCCGGTTCGGGGAACCCGTTGCCGAACGGCTCGAAGGTCATTAGCCGGCTCATCGTGGCAAACGACACGTCCTCTTTCTGCAGCAGGACGAGCTTCCGCTTTTCCTTACGGGCAGGAGACGCTTTCTTCATCTCTTCGACCAGATTCTTCTTGAAGAGCGGCAGGTTCTCTTTTTTCAGAGTGAATCCGACCGCGCCCGGATGCCCTCCGAACGTCAGAAGCAAGTCTTTCTGAGTAAGGACAAGATCGTAAAGGGAGACGCCTTCTTCTCCTCTTCCCGAGCAGGAAAGAACGGAAGGGTCGAGCGGGGACGGGGCGAAGACGAAGACGGGTTTGTGTAGGCGGTCCAGGAACTGGTTCGCCAATAAGCCTGTCAGCCCGACAGGCAAGTCGGGATATTCGTAAAATCCGAGCGGAGAGGAATCCTTGGGAAACTCCGTTTCGGACGAGATTTCCCTTAAAAGTCTCTTCTTTTGATTCGCGACGGAGGAAATGAATTCGTAGAGCGCGTCGATCTCGTTATCGTCCTCGCTTAAAAGATACGCCACGCCCCGGTTGTTCTTATGCCCGATATCCATCCTGCCGAGGGCGTTTAAAGGCGAGACGATCTTGAAACTGACGTCCCGGCTCGTGACCGGCGTTCCTCCTTCTTTGTTCAGCAAGAGGTTGAACGCGCGGTATTTCCCTTCCGAAAGGATCTTCAAAGCTTTGGAAGCAAGCATGAGGTTCATCTTTTCGAGCGGCGTCGCGTCCGAATAGACCGCGATTCCCGCCAAGAGGACGTAGCGTTCCTCGTAGGTTCCTAGTAACCCGTACGAGACGAGCAAAGCCAGAAACGCCGCGGAAATGTTGTACGCGCTGTACCCGCCTAACTGCCCATGGAGGACGAAATCCGCCGGGCACGTCTTTTCTTCCGAAGGCGTGTGGTGGTCGATGACGACGACTTTCATCCCGGCTTTCCGCGCCTCTAAGACCGCTTCCTCGGCCGAGATCCCGTTATCGACCGTGACGAGGACTTTATACCCTTTCGCAACGAAGCTCGGGATCATCTTCGCGTTCAGTCCGTAACCGTCGCTATAGTGTGAAGGGATGTAGTAACCGACCTCCGCCCCTTTCTTCCTCAGCGCTCCGACTAAAATCGCCGTCGAAGTTATCCCGTCGACGTCGTAATCCCCGTAGACCACGATCTTTTCTTTTTTCGCGATGGCGCCGAGCAGGAACCCCAAGGTCTCGCGGAAGCCTTTCAAATGCGTAAAAGGATCCGGCAAAGAAAACGAGGAAGCAAAAGAAGAGCGCTCGAGAAAGCGCTCCTCCGTTAATGAATAATAGTTCAGCAATCTTTCGAAGACATCCATGCCTAGTCGTTGATCCCAGGGACGACCGTCTCGTGCGGTCCTGACGAAGTCTCCTTCAGACGCGCTTCCCTTCTGGCTTTGGCCTTTTCGGAAATAGGGCGCAGACGAATGATGCGGACGAAGAAGAGATAGAGGTACGGAATTAGATAGAGCAGGACGTACCACGAGAAGACGCTCAGGACGAGTAGCGAGATACCCGCTCCGAGCAGTTCGGACGGCTTGATGCAGATGAGGGCGATGCCCAGAATCACGCCGAGCAGGGACACGAGGCTGATTGTCGGATACGACTTGGCGCGGGCGCTATCCGCCATGAGAGCGCGCGATTCGATCGACGGGTTCGCGATGCGGGATTCCCTCTTTTCCTCCCGGAAATACGTGAAGAAGACCGGGACGAGCATGCCGAAGAGCAGCAGGGCGGCCATGATTCCGAAGAACGACGTGGTCGTGAACGGAAGTTTGAAAAGCGCGAATAAGAGCGTGCCGAGTCCGAAGACCGCGGACGAACCCAATAAGGACGCGATGGCCGCATAGAGTCCGTAGCCGATTAAGACAAGAGCGAAGATGAAGACAGGCAAGAGACCCGTAGCGAGATAGAAGAAGTGGTTCGAGTAGTTGGCCTTGCCGTAAGAAGAGGTGGCCATGGCGACCGTCGTGTACTTCTGGTAGCTCTGCTGGATCAGGTTCAAATCCGTGCCCGAACCGAAGTCGTTCTTGAGCGCCTCGTACTGTTCGCTCGGGAGTTCCTTGTTGAGTTCGACGGAGATGTAGTAACGGTAGGCGTCATTGTAGTCGTCGTCCTTGATGCTGACACGGTTGAACGTATACGAATCCGGCGAGACCATGTCGGCCGAAGTGAAGTAAGCCGAGCGCTCGGAAGAATAATGCGAAGAGCCTTCTTCGTCCGAGACATAGGCTAAGAACGAAGCGAAATCGTCGAAGGTGTGGTCCTGATCGAGATCCGTCGTCGTGACATAGCTGACGTCGAGGCGGGTCGTACCGGTGTAGTCGCCGCTGAAGTTGTAGTAGGAAGAGGTCCCTCCGGCCAGTCCGAAGCCCAGGAAGGTTCCTAAGCAGGCCAGAGCGATGACGCCGAGGGCAGCGAAGGACAGGACCGATTTCTTATTTATCTTCTCAGCCTTGACCGTCTGCTTCGAAAGAGCCTTCTCGGCCTTTTCGACCGCCGCCGAGCCAGTGCCGAACCCGAAGGCGCGTTCGCCGCGGGCGAAGACGCTCGAGGTCGTCAGCCAGTAGACGAGCCATTTGGTGACGTAGTTGACGAAGAGGAAGTCGAAGAACGAACCGATGACGAGGACGCCACAGAAGATCTTCGTTTCTCCCTGGCCGAGCAAGAACGCCATCAGCGCGAGGAAAAACGTGAAGACAGAGGAAGCGAGCGTCAGCGGGAAGGACTTGCGGTAGCCGTCGTAGTTGGCCTTTTCAAGAGTCTTCCCTTTCTTGATCTCGCCCTTGATCCTTTCGAAGTAGTTGACGACGATGAGGACCCCGAGCAGGAGCGTCATGCCTAAGGCCAAGAGCATCACCGGCGTGAATTCGAAGCCGAGGACGTTCCCTAAAAGCCAGGTGAAGAGGAGCGAGAGACTGATCGTCAGTCCGGCCAGGACGCCGGAGAAGCGGTAGAGGACGATGAGCATCGCCCAGACGATGGCCGCCGCGACGAGGGAGACGATCATGGTCGTCGTCCTCGAATACGGGAGCAAGGAGGAAGTGATCGTGTTCTGATAAAGGTAGGTGATGTCGAAGCCGTAGTCGTCCGCGTTGCGCGCGTTGACGTAGGCTCTGGCCGAGGCGATGGTGAACGCGTTGCCGTCCGAATCGCTCATGACGCTGATGTAGGCGTTCTCGGTCTTGGTCGCGGCGACGAAGTTGTTCGTTGTCAGGGTCGCGATGACCTTGGCCTTGACCTCGGAACGGGGATTATCCCCGAAAGCGAGGGCGTAGGTGTCTTCCTCGGTCTTGTTCTGCCAGACGTAGACGGTCTTGGCGCTGTTGGTGTTGCCGTCTTCGGAGGTGGTGGCCGGGACTTCGTCGATGAAGTTGTCCCAGGCCGTCGTGTTGGAAATGTTGAAGACCGGGATCGGGTTGGTGCTGTTGTACTTCAGAGCCATCGGGTCGAGGTCCTGGAAAATCGTCGAACCGGCAATCTCGTGGTCGGCCGAATCCGTGAAGGTCAGAGGGGAGTTCCCTTCGACCAGGGTGCGGACGTTAGAGACGACCGCGCTGGACGGCAGGGAGATGCGGATCGTCGCCGAAGGCAGGTTCTCGTTATCCGAATCCGGGTTGACATACGGTCCGACGCCGGAATTGTCGGCGATGTAGACGCTCACTTCTGCGTCGCGGGCGCCCGCCAGATCCAGACGCTTCTGGACCTTGTCGGCGATGTCGTCCTCGTTGAGGCTGACCGCGTCGGAACCGGTGCGCTGATCCGCGCGCAGGACGATTTCCGTCCCTCCGCGGTAGTCCACGCCGAAGTTCGTGCGGTTGTAGACCGTCTGGATATTGAAGACCAGCGAAACGACGATGGTCATTAACATGACGATGAAAGCCCAAAATCTTCTCATAACTCTGTTGATATCCCTTCTACCGAATTCCCATTAGGGCATAAAATAGCGGCACTGCCCGTATTCTCACGCCTATGACTTTAACACCTGAAACCCGTTCTAAGCAAGGTTTATATATATAATATACGTTAATTCCCGAATAATTCTATCTACATCGATTTCATAAATTCCCAAAACATT
>CAYUFI010000042.1:0-11931 GCA_964444175.1 uncultured Clostridiaceae bacterium
AGGAAACCAGCACGGAATCCTTGATATGTCGTTGGGTTAAGGAAACTACCGTCTCCACATGCGCCGTATGCGGGAACATGTCGACCGGGGTGGCGCTTACTAGGCTGTACCGGTCCTTGAACAGGTTCAGATCCCGTGCCAGCGTCACCGGGTTACAGGACACGTAGACCACTTTCTCCGGGGCAATCGACTTGACCGCGCCGATGAACTCCGGGGTCGATCCGGCCCGCGGGGGATCCATCACGACGACGTCGAAATGCAGGTCCTTCCGGTTCTTCAGGATCCACTCGGTGCAGTCGGCCCAGACGAAGTCCGCGTTTCCGATATGGTTGAGCTTCGCGTTCAGCACCCCGTCGCGCACCGCGTCTTTCACGATTTCGACTAGCGTCACGTGTTTCGCGTAAGACGATAAGCTCAACCCGATCGTCCCCGTCCCCGAATACGCGTCGAGGACGTCTTCCTTCCCGGTCAATCCCGCCGTGTCGATGGCGGTCTTATAGAGGACTTCGAGCTGCTTCGGGTTGGTCTGGTAGAAGCTCTTCGCGGAAATCAGAAAGTCCTTCCCGAAGATGGAGTCTCTGATTTTCCCGCTCCCGTACCAGACGTATTCCTCTTCGCCCAGAATGACGTTTGTATGTCTCGGGTTCACGTTCTGGACGATGGTCTTGATCTCCGGGAACTTCTTCGTTAAAAGCGAGACGAGGTTCTTCTTCCCAACGTATTCTCTCGACGCCGTCACGAAGACGACCATGATCTCCGGATAGTGATAGGACTCCTTGATCAGGATGTGCCTCAAAAAGCCCCTTCCGGTGTCTTCGTCGTAGGCTTCGACCCCGTATTTGGTAAAGACCGATTTCAGATACGCCAGAATCTCCGCCGACTTCTCCGACTCGATCAGGCAGTCCTCGGAAGGAATCAGCTCGTGCGAATTCTCCGCGTAGAACCCCGTGACGAGCTTCCCGCGGATCTTCTTCACCGGGACCTGCACCTTGTTGCGGAAACGATAGGGATCGTCCATTCCCAGCGTCGGATTCACTTGGATTCCATCGATATGTGCGAACTTGTGGAGCAGGTTCTGCACCTTCTCCCTCTTGTATTCGAGCTGCTTTTCGTACGAAAGATGCATTAAAGAGCATCCTCCGCACTTTTCGTAATAGGGGCATAAGGGCTTCACGCGTTCTTTGCTGTCAGAGAGCCTTTCGAGCAGGACGCACTGTTTCCCCTGACCCTTCTGATTGAGATAGACCTCGATTTTCCCTTTCTCGCCCGGCAAAAGATCCGGAACGAAAAGAGTTCCGTACTCTCCGGTGCGGACGATTCCTTTCCCTTCGTCGTCGAGGGCGTCGGCCGTCCCTTCGAGGACAATCTTCTTATATTTCTGAAAAGCGGTCTTGACCATTGGGTATGATGAAAACGGACGGATCCGTTACTTCTTAGCCGGATAGTGCTCGCGGAAGTACGCGCAGGCGTCTTTCACGATGTTCTTATCCGACTGGAACGTCAAGAGGTTCTCCGCCTCTTCGGGCGTGACCCACATGAGCTTTTTGACTTCTTCCTTCTGGGGCAGCAACACCCTAGTCGTCGGAAAAGCCAAAAAGAACGTCACGAGCTTCATCACGTTCTTCGAAGGGGAGTATTCGCTCGATTCCTCGAAGTCCGTGTCGAGCTTCACTGTGAGGCCCGTCTCTTCCCTGATTTCCCTGAGTGCGGTCTGTTCTCCGGTCTCGCCCGCTTCGACGTGGCCCTTGGGGATGGAGACGTGTCCCTGCACCATCACTTCCAAGAGGACCATGCCGTCGTCCGGATCGATGACAACCGCCCCGTAGCTGCGTTCGTGCTTCAAAGGGGCTTTCATAGGACTCCTGCCTTCTTTCTAGCCTTTCAGGCCGTCTTCCTGGCGCTGCATGTTCTCGACGACCACGTCGTAGATGTCGCCGATGGACTGACCGTACTCGAGAACCTTCCACGGCTCGTTCGTGTGGAAGTGGATCTTGATGAGCTCGTCGTCCCCGACGGCCAGTAAGCAGTCCCCGTCGAAATGTTCGGTGATGTATTTGCGGACTTCCATCTCGTCCAGGTTCTCGCCGCTAATCAAAAGCTGCGTATCGAACTTGTACTTCAGTTTCCCGTCGATTCTCGTCGCCTTCGGGTCGACGCCCTTGATTCCTTCAGACATGTTCTGTTTATCCTTTCCTTAGCGTGATCAGGCCTTTTGAAAGGTCCGTCGATTTGTTCCCTAATAATCATTATAGGAAGAGGCCGCCCTTTTAGAAAGTCTCGCACTCATTTTTTCGGATTGAACGCTTCAAAAAGAGCGCCGGAAAAGGCGCTCCGATAAAAAAGGATTCATCAGGCCTCCGAAGTCGGAGACACCTCGGGACGAACCCATATTACAGGGATGGCGGCTTTTCGAAAGTATTCAGTCAATCCCTTCTTAAGAATCCGAAGAAAAAAATCGGAAACCTAGAGATCGAAATTGATATTCATCTTTCCGATCGTCCTCTCCATGACGGTGACAGCCGCTTCGTGGCTGCGCTCCCCGCCGTTGCTCGCGCAGTAATTGATGAGGACTTCGAAAGGAATGTTCCGTTCGAAGCAGTCCGTGCTGCTCTTTAAAACGCAGCAGTCGGTATCGATCCCGAGAAAATAAAGCTTGTCGATGGAATTCGCACGGATGAATTCCTCGAATTCCGGGGTAAAGCAGGTATAGACCGGTTTCCGGAACACCCGCTCGCTGACTGCGAACACTTCCGGTGCGACCGCCTGGGAGTCGGAATCTTTCAAACCTTTCCATCCCATCAGTTTTTCATAGGGGCTGCCGTCGGCGTTATAAAACTGCGTGCAGACGATATGGTCGAAGCTTCTCTTCTTCAGCAAAGAGGAAATCTTTTTAGGAATTTCCGGCGTATCGGCATGCCGCATGAATCCCTTCTGCACATCAATGATAACTAAGCAGTCCGCCATGTTGTCTATCCTTTCCCGATAATGAACCAAACACCCGCCAGAAAAACGGTTACCGAGATAATTATAAACGCTATCACCCACGCAAGATCAGCCGTGCCCATAAAATTAGTTGCAAGAGTAGTCAAAATGTCGGCATAGGCGATGATGAAAAGCAGTATCTCGTTCAGCCAGCCGTATTTCCGATGATGTTCGCGTTCCAAGGTCTCGGTTTCATCAATGCAGACCTTCATATGTTCCAAAAACTTGTCGTGTTCTTCCTGAATCTTGCTGGTTCCAATGAGCTCTTTTCGGATGTCGTCAACATATTGTGGACTGCTGGAATCTCCGTTATCCAAAAATTCGTTATATTGCCTTTCGTACTCATTGGCGAGATGCTTTAATTCCGAAGCCAAAGGGCTCTTTTTTCCGTACCCTGTTCTCGAATTGCAATAAAGGCAGTAGGTATATAACCACATCGCCTGCAGGTCGACTTCCAGACTGTTCATCATTCCGATATAGCCTTTGCCGATTTCTTTCTGCATCACCAAAACTGCCGCCCAGCTGATATAAATGTCCGCGCTCGTGCTCTTCCAGCAATCCTTCGGTGCTGTTAATGTGTTCAAATCAATCTGATAAGGGTCGGTCTGTTTCGTTGGATCGATTAAGCCGATGATTTCAGAATCTTCCTCATGGGCAAGACTGGGTCGCAACAGAATTTGAAGAGAGTGCTTTTCGACATCGGAAAGTTTCGTATAGTCGTACCCATCAAGATCAGTATTCACATACGAAACGGTCATAACGTAGGAGAAACCATGGTTTTCCCAATCAGGTGAAGCCGATATTCTGGCAGATTTGCGAGTCATGCGGTACTGCTTTCTAATAAAACCAGCCAGCCCTGTCAGAAGTTTTGAATACTTGGCTGTTCCCTTTAAAATATTATCATGCGCGATCTTGCGGCTTTCGCAGTAATCCACCGCATACTTCGAACACGTTCCGTCAAAACAAAAATCGTCATCCTGAACTGAAAACACTCCAATTCCAAACGAGAAGAGGAACAGCAGGATTTTTTCGGAGACAATGAATCCTCCGAGTAAACAGTCGGAAAGTTTCTGCTGGAACTTATCGATAGGCTGAACCCTGACAGGACTTTCAGGATGGAGTTCATTGTATTTAGCAGCGAAGCTTTCAACTTCGCTTTTTGAAATGTCTCCCCCGATATCGAACGGAATAATCCGGTACGGCCTGATAAAAGTGTTTCCCATAACCATGCTCCTTTTTTTAATAAGAAGAGATTCCAGGCAATCTTCAGTCAATTTGTTTCCTCTCTTTTAATTTAGCGCAATTTAATGCTTGGCAGAACACTTTTCTAAGTACTGCTACTTCAAATCCGGATTTCCGTGCGGATTTCAAACTCATTAGCTCGGAGCAGCATAGTTTTCACGGAAGGCTTCATCACTCAGGCATCATCAACTGGAGGCAACGTCCGAAAGGTAAGGCGGGTCGGATTGTCCTAAGGATGCATTTCCATCATCTGTAAGCAAAAAAGCGGGTACGGAATCAATAAAACCGTACCTGCCGGATATGTTCTTAAGGGAATTATTCTCTTTCCCGAAACAGCCGATTTTAGAAAGCGGGCCGTTAAGAGGGCACTTTACAGCGAATTTCAGAGATACAAGCGCCAGAATTTGTAAATAGACCCAAACCGGAATTACGCCCGAATCAGAGACGCCACCCTCTTCTTGTTCCCGTGCCTCAGCAAGAAATACGACGCGAACGAAGTCAGGAGCTCGCTGATCGGGAGGGCGAACCAGAAGGTCAATAGATTGCCTTCCGGCAAAGAGAAGATATAGACCAGAGGGAACGTGAAGACCGCCAGTCTCAAAAGCGAGATGATGAGCGGGGAGAACACCGAGCGGATGCCCTGCAAGAGTCCCTGCACGGCGATCGAGAACGCCATGAAGACGAAGCCGATGGAGCCGATTCGAATCGCGTTCACGGTCGTCTCCCTCACTTCCCCTCCTTCGCTTCCGCTCGCCAGGGCGAACACTTGACCGATTGGGGACGCGAAGATTTCGAACAAGGCCGTGATGAATAGGGCGACGATCAAAGAATCCAGGATCCCGTACTTCTGAATCTCCTTCACGCGGGCGAAATTCATCTTCCCGTAATTGTACGAGGTCAGAGTAATCAGAGCGTTGGAAAGCCCGAAGCAGGCGAATAAGGCGATTTGATGGATCTTGTAATAGATTCCGAACGAGCCCTGCAGGGTGACACCGTTATATTTTGCGAACGACAGGATCACGTTCGTCCCGAGCATCATGACGCTTAAAAGCGCCTGCATGACCATCGCCGGGACGCCGATGGCGAAGATTTGGGAGATGACGCCCCAATCCGGGACAAGGGACTTCCAGGTGTTTTGAATCTCTTTGTTCGAGAGATAATGGAACGCCATATCGACCAAAAGGGAGACGAACTGCCCGATGACCGTCGCATAAGCCGCTCCGGACACCCCTAATCCAGCCGGATAGATCAGCACGTAATCGAGGAGGATGTTGAGCAGGGCCCCGCTCATCTGTCCGATCATGGACTGGGTGTTCTTCCCGGCCGCCTGCAGAAAGCGCTCGTAGACCGTGAACAGCATCTGCCCGATCGAGAGCGTGCAGCAGATCGAAAGGTAGGACGAACCCAGATCGATCACGAGGCTCCTCTGCGCCTCGTCCCCAATCGAGCGCGCCTGCACCGAGATGAACAGGCGCGTTCCGAAAAGCCCGAAGAGCAAGAACGCCAGGTAGAAGACGAACCCGAGGAACAGGCCGTTCCCCGCGTCTTTGCTCACGGCTTCCTTGTCCCCTCTTCCGAGGTTTCTGGAAAGCAGGGCGTTGATACCAATGCCCGTACCGACCCCGACGGCAATCATGAGGATTTGAATCGGGAATGCGTACGTCAAAGCGAGATTGGCGCTCGTCCCAATATCGGGGATATTGATGACGAAGGCCGTGTCGACGATGTTGTAAAGCGCCTGCAGCACCATCGAGAAAATCATGGGAAGTCCCATGTTCCAGACGAGCTTTTTTACCGGGGCGGTCCCCATCCGGTTCTGTTCCATTTCTTCAAGATTGTTCATGTTTGTGGTTCCCTTCTTTTTCGTTTCGGAACCGGGCGCTTAAGAAAAAGTCCGGTTCCGCCTGTTAAACCGGACTTACGCTTATATAAGCAACACGTTTAGCGATATTTAATTTAATCCGTTTCAAGACGGATTTCCTGAAGGAATTTCTTTGAAACCGCTTACTCAAAAGTCCCGAGAATCTGCATCCTGCTATAGTCGTAAGAGAAAATATCCGCTATCATCAAGGGAGGAGAACTTTTCCCGCCTAAAGAACAGCCCCATTATGGAAACAAAAGATTATGTTTTCCCTTTCGAAGGGGAAAAGCACAGGATGACCATCGTGATGCTCCCGTACCGCACGGATACGTGGAGGGACAAGGCCAAACCGGCCCTGGCCGAATTCAAGGAACTCATCCTTCTGATTTCGAAGTTCGAACCGGTCCTCGTCCTCTACGATCCGAAGCATTTTTCGCGTTCCTCCCTGTACGAATTCCAGAAGAGGAACGTGTCCTTGCTGCCGCTACCCTACGACGACAGCTGGGCGAGAGATCCGCTGCCGGTCTTTTTAAGAAGCTGGGACGGGACGAAGCTTGCGGGTGTCGATTTCGGATTCAACGCCTGGGGCGGAAGCTACGACGGGCTCTACTCCCCGTACGATCAGGACAATTCGCTCGGGCAGAAGCTGTTGACTTCGCTCCATATCCCGCGCATCGCCGAAAAGGACTTTATCCTCGAAGGCGGCAGCGTCCACAGCGACGGCGAAGGGACGCTATTAACGACGGAATGCTGCCTCCTCAGCAAAGGCAGAAATCCTTCCTTAAGCAAAATCCAGATCGAGCAGAAGCTGAAGGAGACCCTGCGCGTCTCTAAAGTCCTTTTCCTCCCCAAAGGCATCGTGAACGACGAGACCGACGGGCACGTGGACAACATCTGCTGTTTTCTCGAACCGGGGACGGTTCTGCTCGCGGTGAGTAAGGACGAGAAGGATCCGCAGTACCGGGATTCCCTCGAAGATAAAAAGTATCGCGAACGCGTCACCGACGCCAAAGGAAGGAAACTGAAGATCGTCGAAGTCCCTGTCCCCACCCCTCCGCTGAAGTTAAGCGCTGCGGAAGCAAAGGGCATCGCTTCGAATAAATCCGCCGTGAGCCGCCTCGCCGGAAGAAGGCTCGCCGCGTCCTACGTCAATTTCTACATGGGCGAGAAGTTCGTGATCCTCCCGAAGTTCGGCGTGAAGGAAGACCAGGAGGCCTACAAGATCCTCTCGGACTTCTACAAAGGAAAAAAGGAAGTGTTCCAGATGGAGTCGAGGGAAATCCTGCTCGGCGGAGGAAACATCCACTGCGTCACCAAGCAGGTCCCCTACGTCGAAGACGCGATGGATTTATAAAAAATCCGGATTCAGAAAGAAGGCTAAAAGAACTATGAGAAAAGTCACTCTGAGCGCGACCCAGATGGCGTGCTCGGAAAATTACGAAGAGAACATCGCTCGCGCGGATCAATTCATCCGGGAAGCAAAGGAAAAAGGAGCCGACGTCGTCTTGCTCCAGGAGCTCTTCGAAAGGCACTATTTCTGCCAGACCGAAGATTACGCCCGCTTCGCCTACGCCGAGGAATACGCGCATTCGAAGACCCTCGAGCATTTCGAGAAAGTCAGTAAGGAATATGGCGTCGTCCTCCCGATTTCGTTCTTCGAAAAGAAAGGCAACTGCTATTTCAATTCGATCTGCGTCATCGACGCGGACGGCAAACGCCTCGGCCTCTACCGCAAGACGCACATCCCGACCGGGGACTGCTACGAGGAGAAGTTCTATTTCACGCCGGGCTATACCGGATTCAAAGTGTTCGACACGAAGTTCGTAAACCTCGGGATCGGCATCTGCTGGGACCAGTGGTTCTTAGAGACCGGGCGCTGCCTCGCTTTAAAAGGCGCGGAGTTCCTCCTCTTCCCGACCGCCATCGGGACCGAGCCGGTCTTACCAATCGATTCGATGCCGCACTGGCGCAACGCCATGATTGGACAGTCCGCCCTAAACATCTTGCCTTTAGTCGCTTCGAACCGCGTCGGGCTTGAAAAAGACGGGAAGTCCTCCATGGAATTCTACGGCTCGTCCTTCATCACGGACGAATGCGGGAACGTCGTCGAATCCGCCGACCGGAAGAGCGAGTCGATCCTCGTCCACACCTTCAATCTGGACGAATGCGCCAAGCGCCGCCACGAATGGGGCATCTACCGCGACCGCCGTCCGGAAATGTACAAATCCATTCTGAAATCCGACGATTCGGACGATGACGATTGATCCGTAAACCATTCATTCCATACGCAAATTTTCGATGGAACCGGGTCCTTCACGAAGAGAGCCCGGTTTTGATTTCGAATTCTTTTCCCGTTGAAGGCTTCTATCCGGTCCATAAAATCCGTCCGGTTCATTGAGAAAGAGCCTCGTTTCCTAAACGGAAGCGCAAAACCGGCTCACTACTTAGAATCCTTTCCCTCCGAAAGGTTCCGTATCCTCATCCCGTATGGTAAATTGGGCTTAGAGAGAAAAATTCAAGGAGGGAAACATTCAGAACGGATGCTTGGATCCGCCGCGTGGAATGGAGCGTCATTTTATAGAAAGGAGAATGCCCGTGGAAAAGAAAGAAGAAATCCGGAAAGCTAAAGATGCGGTTGAAGCACGTCCGAAATCAGCCATAAGGAAGCGAAACCGGTACGGATACGCGCTTCTAGTTTCGTCACTCGCTTTCGCCCTTTCGTTCGTCGTCGCCGTCATCGGATGGTCGGAGAAGAACGTCCTGTTCGATCTTGAAACGCTCTATCCGGTCTACGCCTTGATCACTCTGATTTATCTGATTTATACCGCCGTAACATTCCGGAAACGGAACGTCCTCGACTGGATGATCGCCGCCGTCCTCGTACCGGCCGTAACGGCAATCACGGTCCAGTGCTTCGTCTATTTGTACCGGGCGAGGACCGGGAACTATTATTTCGAACTCTATTACGGATTTCCGGGTCTCCTCACTTACTGCACGTACTTCCTCGTATCAATGAGCCCGGAAACATACGAGCTGAGTTCGACCGTCCTCCTGTTCGATCCGATCCTCGTCGCTTCCCTGCTCTGCCTCGCTCCAAGCCTCGCTCTGTATTTATTCGAACGCAAAAAGGGCGGAAAAGCCCGGTAAACACGGCCTTTCGTCCGGCGGTTCTTCCGGTTCGGATTTCATAAATGATCCGTCAAATCCCTGCTCTTATAGTAACAGAGCTCGCTTTTCGCGTCGTCGATTCCTCCCGAGCGGATTTCCTTTACGAACTCATCGAGCGGCATACGCACGACCTTCAGTTCCTCGTCGGCCTCGAGACGCTGTTCTTTTTGAACGAGGCCCTTCGCCAGGAAATAATAGACGCACTCGGTCGAATACGACGGGGCGCTGTAGCCTTTACCTAACTCGGTCCAGTCTTTCGCCAGATATCCCGTCTCCTCGAGCAGCTCCTTCTTCGCCGTCTCCAGCGGAGAAAGTCCGTCCTCGACCTTCCCGCAGGGCAGGGCGAGGATTTCCCGGTTCAGCGCGTAACGGTAGATCCTTTCGAGGATGACGTTTTGATCTTGGTCCAGGGCCAGCACGACAATCCCGTCCTTCCGGACGACTTTTTCGCGGAGGGCTTTCTTCCCGTTCGAGCAGAGAGTAAACGCCCTCTTCACGGAAATCTTTTTCCCGCTGTAGACGGATTCTTCTTTTTCTATCTTTTCACTCATTTCCTATTTTCTTCTTTTCAAGGATTCTCTTTTCGGCGTATCTCAATAATGCGTCGCGGTCGTTCGGCAGTTCCTGATTGACCACCTTCATCCGGATTTCCTTCAATAAATCCCCGAGTTCCCTTCCCTGTTCCATCCCGAGCTTCTTCAGATCGTCCCCGCCGATCTTCAAAGAATTCTTTAAGATTCCCTCTTTCTTCAGATCCACCGAGCGCAGCGAATTCCTCAAAGCCTCCACGAACGGGATCTTCCCGAGTTTCCTGTCCCTCGTCCCGCGGATATCCGCATCCCGTAAGCTGATCAGATCCTCCATCCATTCTTTCCCGTAAAGATAGAGGTATCTCCGCATCGTCTTGGCCTTCTCGATCTCGAACATGTGGCGTTCCACTAAGAACACCGTCTCGTCGACGAGTTCGTTCGGATAGCGGAGGCGGGTCATGATCTTTTTCGTCTTCAACGCCCCTTTCTCCGGGTGCGTGTAGAAATGCCCTTCCCCGTTTTGAACGAAGAACGTCTCGGGCTTGGATATATCGTGGAACAAAGCCGCAAAACACAGGGCTTCCTTCCTGGGGGATACCGCCTTCAGCGTATGGAGCAAATGCTCGAGCACGTCGAACTGGTGCCACTTCGAGTGCTGGTTGAAATTCCGGCACGGCTTCAGTTCCGGTATAAACGCGAAGAACACGTTCAAGTTCTCCCGGATGAGTCCGTCCGAATTCTCCAGGACGATCATCTTCCTGAACTCGCTTCCAATCCGTTCCGGCGCGGCTTTTCTTACTTCCTCCGCGAGCAGATTCATCGCGTCCTGCGTCTTCCCTTCGAGGGCGAGCTTTTTTTCCCCGGAGAGGCGGATTCCCCGTAAGATCCTTAACGGATCTTCTTCGAACCGGTCCAGGGCGTTCCCGTTCGCGCGCAGGATTCCGTTCTGCAGATCTTCTTTTGCGCGCGGGGCGAAGACGAAGGAGGTCTTGGGACTCCAGGCAACAGAATCGACCGTGAAGTCGCGCCTAAGAAGATCCTCTTCGAGCGAATGCGGATCCTTCCCCCGGAAAGAAGTGACTTCCGCGTTTTCGTCTTTTCCCATATGGACGAGAGTCGTCCCGTGCTCCGGATCGACTTCGATTACCGAAGGGAACAGCGAACGGATTTCTTCCTCTTTGGCGTCGGTGGCGATGTCGTAATCCTTCGCGGGGACGTTCAAAAAGTAATCGCGGACGGCTCCGCCCACGACGTAGGCCTGAAAGCCGTTCTCTTCCAGTTTTTTCAATATCTCCGCGACATACGGAGGAACCTTGAACTTCCCGTCCATGGCAAAATCAGTCTTCCTTTTTCAAAAGATCGCTTACGGCAGCGTAAGCCAGCAAGATTCCCGCCGCGGGCGGGACGAAAGGCGACGAGCCCGGCACGGCTTTCTTCCCGTTAACGGGCGTCTCTTCCGCGCTCTGAACCTTTTGTGGGATTTCCGTGGAATAGACACATTTTAAAGACGGGATCCCTAACGCCCTCAGCTGTTTCCTTAAGTTCCTCGCCAAAGGGTCGTAAGAAGTCTCATAGATGTCCCCGACCCGGAGTTTAGAAGGATCGAGCCTGTTCCCGCAGCCTAACGCCGAAATCACCCTCACGCCCTTCTCATAACATTCCCGGACGATTCCGACTTTCGCTTTCAGCGTGTCGATCGCGTCGATCACGTAATCGAACGAAGAAAAATCGATGGGATTCTCTTCTCCCGGGAGATAGAACAGGTCGAGCGGAGTCACTTCGCATTCCGGATTGATTTGTTTCACCGTCTCCGCCCCGACTTCGCATTTCTTTCTTCCCAAGGTCGAATAATCGGCCAAATACTGCCGGTTGATGTTGCTAGGCGAAACCGTGTCGCAGTCGACGATCGTCAGTTTCCCGATTCCGGCCCGGGACAGGGAAATGAGGCAGGCTCCGCCGACTCCGCCTAGACCGAAAAGCAGCACGGAGGAATCCTTCAGTCTCCGTATCCCTTCTTCCCCAATCAGGAGCTTCGTCCTCGAAAACTGGTCCGGCATGTTTCTAACTGTCCCTTTCGCCTATTACGAACGGCTTTTATTATAATTTCTTCCCCTTCCTGGAACAAGAAGAGGGGATTTCCCAAAGAAT
>CAYUFI010000043.1:0-11695 GCA_964444175.1 uncultured Clostridiaceae bacterium
CCGGTCTTTTGAGCGGGGCGAAGATCAACCTCAACGACAAATACGAGGTCAAGCTCCCGTCCCATCCGGCTTTCGCCCAAGGGACTGTCACCCACCTCCCTGGACTCATGAAATCCGTCCTTCCTCCGGAAAGGGAGGAACCCGCGGAAGAAAAGAAGGAATAAATCCGGAATTCCGATCGAACTAAAAGCGGGAAAGGACGCGTTCCCTTCCCGCTTTTTTACATGCATTCCTGCTAATAAAGCCAGGATGCTCTCGGCAAACGTCCTCAGGCTTTCTTCGGAAGAAGACGAAGGGAACGCCGCCGGTTCGGAAAAAACAGAATCCGTCAGGACATCCCTCAGATGGCTGTCGCAGGAAGCGGCGTCCTCAGAAGCGGACGGAGAGAGCGGGTCCGCACGAAACGAGCGTAAAGAACCCTTCCCCGTCCGTGACGGAATTCACCGAAGCGCTGAAAATGCACTTCTGAGATTCGGAACCGTTCCGTTAAAACCCTCTTCTTTTCCATTTCGCGCACAGAAAAACGGCCGGAACGGACCGGCCGTCTTGATTGATTAACGGAACAGAAGGACGAGGGAATAAACAAGATACCCGGCCAAGAAAACCGAGAGGCAGACCAGCACGACGAAGCGGGCCATAGCCCACCCGTACCGCCTCTTTTCCTTCCTTTCCTCGGGAGTATAGGTTTTCTTTTCTTTCTTAGCTTTCTTTTTCCCTTCCGGATTTTCGGGAGGGACTTCCTTCGACGCGGACGTCCGCGTCTCCTTGGTCCCGAACGGATCCGGGTCCACGTTCGGGCGGATGCCCCTCGCGTAGGGATCCTTAACGGATTCCTTCGGATACGGCGTGTTCTGGACGAACGGGCTCGGGGAGTTCACGGTCGGATTCGACCTCGGCGAAGGATTCGCCCCATAGGAAAAGGAAGAAGAGTTCATCTTCATCAGATCGACCGGTTCTTTCTTTTTCTTTCCGAACATGCGCGTCCTCCCGTCTTGAACTTTTTATTCAGGTTTACAGCCTTAGAACTTGCATTCCTTGTACGTGCGCGGATAGCATTCGACGTCGCGGATGTTCTCCATGCCCGTCACGAACTGGAGCATGCGCTCGAATCCGAGTCCGAATCCCGCGTGCGGGACACTACCGTAACGGCGCAAATCGAGATACCACTGGTATCCGTCGATGTTCATGTTCAGTTCCTTCATGCGGTTCAGCAGCTTGTCGTAATCGGCTTCTCTTTCCGATCCGCCGACGAGCTCGCCGATTTCCGGAACCAAGAGGTCCACCGCGGCGACCGTCTTGCCGTCCGGGTTCTGCTTCATGTAGAACGCCTTGATTTCCTTCGGATAGTTCGTAAGGAAGATGGGACCCTTGAAGACCTTCTCGGTCAGATAGCGTTCGTGCTCCGACTCGAGGTCGAGTCCCCAGTAGATGTTGTCGTTGTTGAAATGGTGCCCGTCCGCCTTGGCCTTCAAAAGGATGTTGATGGCGTCGGTGTAATCGACCTGCGTGAATGGCTTCTCGACGAAATCGGTCAGTCTCTGCTTCAGGCCCTTATCGACCCACTTGTTGAAGAAGTCGATTTCGTCCGGGCAGTTCGCCATCACGTAACGGACGATGTACTTCAGGAAATCCTGGATCAGGTCGATGTCGTCGTAGAGGTCGGCGAACGCGATCTCCGGTTCGATCATCCAGAACTCCGCGGCGTGGTGGGTCGTGTTCGACTTCTCCGCGCGGAAGGTCGGCCCGAACGTGTAGACGTCGCGGAACGCCATCGCGAACGGCTCGACGTGGAGCTGCCCGGAGACGGTCAGGGACACCGGCTTTCCGAAATATTCGTCCGGATGGGAGATGTCGGTCACGACCTTGAAGGTCTGTCCGGCTCCCTCGGCGTCGTTCGAAGTGAGGATAGGCGTATGGACGTAGACGAACCCTTCACCCTGGAAGAATTCGTGGATGGCCATCGACAAGACCGAGCGGACGCGGTAGACCGCGCGGAACGTGTTCGTGCGCGGGCGCAGGTGCGGGATCGTGCGCAGGAATTCGTAGGACGTCTTTTTCTTCTGGATCGGATACGAATCCGCGACGTCCCCGACGAGCGTGACGGAGCTCAGATGGATCTCGACCGGCTGCTGCGCTTCCGGCGTCAGATGGATCGAACCGACGATGGAAATCGAAGCGCCGAGACGGAGCTTGGCCACTGCATCGCGGTCCTTGGTCTCGTCGGAATAGACGAGCTGCGCGTTGCGGAAGCAGGTCCCGTCGTTAAACGAGATGAAACCGACGTTGCTGGACGAGCGGTTGCCGTAGACCCAGCCGTCGATGCTGATTTCCGCCCCTTCTTTCAGGGAGCCGTCTCTAGTGCCTTCGTACAGTTCGCGGACGGTCATATACATCGTTTTGGATTCCATAATTTTATACCTCTAGTTATTATCTTACCATTGATTCTTCGTCGTCTGACGGGATTTCGGTCTATCTGTGCCCGAGTTCCGCGCTCGCGGACGGGGCGAAGTCGAGGGACGCGAAGTCCTTCTTCTCGTACATGTGCGCTCCGGCCTTCGCGATCATCGCCGCGTTGTCCGTGGTGCACCATAACGGGGGGATCAGAATCTCGTATCCTTTTCCTCTCCGCACGATCTCCTGGCGCAGGTACGTGTTCGCCGAGACGCCGCCGCCCATGATGATCTGTTTCACATGATAGTGTTCGGCCGCCTTCAGCGCCTTCCCGACCAGCTGGTCGACGAACGCCTTCTCCGCCGAGAACGCGTATTCGCAGACGCGCTCCTGGCTCAGCGCCCCTCCGTTCGCCTTCTTTTCCTCCTCGATTGTGCGGATCAGGTAGGACTTGAGGCCGGAGTACGAGAGGTTGTATCCGCGGACCTGCACCTTCGGCAGTTTCACCAGAGGGAAGTCGTGGGATTTCGTCAGCTTGTCGATTGCGACGCCTCCCGGATACGGAAGTCCGAGGACGCGGGCGACCTTGTCGAGGCTCTCTCCGATTGCATCGTCCATCGTCTCGCCGACGATCTGGAAGTCGAGATGGTCCTTCATGTAGACCAGTTCCGAGTTTCCGCCCGAAGCGACGATCGCCAATAACGGGAAGTGGAAGTCCCCGGCGAACTCGTTCGCGTAGATGTGTCCGGCCAGATGGTGAACGTTGATGAGCGGGATGCCGTAGTAACAGGCGATCGTCTTCGCCGCCAGGACGCCGATGTGCAGCGCCCCGATAAGGCCCGGCTTTCCAGTCACGGCGACCGCGTCGAGCTGCTCGGGCTTGATTCCCGCCTTCAAAAAGCACTGGTCGAGCACGTAGGCGATGTTCTCGAGATGAAGCCTCGAAGCGATTTCCGGCATGACCCCGCCGTACTGTACGTGCGTCGCGATCTGGGTCGAAATGATGTTCGAGAGGATCTCCTTCCCGTTCTTCAACACGGCCGCGCTCGTCTCGTCGCAGCTCGATTCGATTCCTAAGATATACTGATCTTTCATGCTGATATCTCCTTTTTCAGAAGCAGGGCGTCTTCCCCGTCGCTGTAATACTGTTTTCTTCTCCTGTATTCGCCGAATCCGTGCCCGATATAGAGCGTTAAGGCCCTTGTGTTCGACGGACGGACTTCGAGGAAGAACGTCTTCACGCCTTTCTCTTTTCCGAACTCAAGCGCTTTCTCCAGAAGCTTTCCTCCGATGCCCTTTCCTTCGCATTCCTTTTTGACGGCGAGGGAATAGATGTCGGCCGAATCCCCGGAAACGAGGAATCCGATGTACCCTTCCACTTCGTCCCCGTCAGCGGAAACGAGATAGAAGAATCCTTCCGTCCCGGCCTGTTCCTTGATCTCCGGATAACTCCACGGGTCTTCAAAACGAGCCGTTTCAATCCGGGCGATCCGGATCAGTTCTTCATCCCGCGCAGGACGGATTTCACTCATCCTTCCCCCTTAGGTAACGCGCCTTCAAAGCGAACGGATCGTCGGATTTTTCGAAGAAATCCTGCCCGGCGACCATCGCCTCGGTGAAGTCGACCCCGACAATCCCGTACTGCGGGAAGCGTTTCTTCATCTCCGGAACGAACGAATCGAGGACGGCGATCTCCGCGGAAGGGTTCTTCTCCATAAACTCCTCGACTTCGCCTTTTTCCATCCTCTTCTCGGCAAAAAGCGGTTTCCCTTCGAGGTACGCCCCTCCGAAATACGCTTCGTTCCGCGCGTCGAAAAGCGCAAGGACCGTTTCGGAGCGGTTCAACGCGGTCATAATCTTCAGGGAAGAAGCCGTCTTGATTAGCGTCTCCCTCTTCAAGAACGAATAGACCTTCGCGACCGCGAGGCCGATGCGCTCGCCCGTATACGAACCCGGGCCGTCCGTGACGTCAATCTCGCCGATGTCCTTGAACGATTTCCCGTTCTTTTCCGCCGCTTCCTTCAAAATCGGGACGATCTCCTCGGCAACTCTCCTGTTCTCCGAGTCCTTATAGGTATAGACGACCTTCCCGTCCTCGAGACAGACGAGGGTCAGGCCTTTCAACGACGTGTCGATCAGAACTTTCATACGCTAGGCTTCCTTCCTTTCTTCGAGGATGTATTTCCTCTTCTTCAGGCCGAGGACCTCGATGCGGAGGACATACACCTTCTTCTCGTCCTTCCAGTAATCCTTAATGAAATCCGGCCACTCGACGAAGGCGACCCCGTCCGGATTCCCGATGGCCTCGTCGAACCCGATGTCGCTCACCGCGTCCTTGCTTTCGAGGCGGTACGCGTCGATGTGATAGAGGTTCAGCCCTTTCGGATTCGGATAGACCTTCATCATGTTGAACGTCGGGGAATTCACAATCTGCCTGATTCCGAGTCCCAAAGCGAGGCCCTTGCAGAAAGCGGTCTTGCCCGCCCCGAGTTCCCCGTAGGCCAAGATCACTTCCCCGCCCTTCAAGGTCCTACCGAACATCTTCGCCAGCGTCAGCGTATCGTTCTGGCCGTTAGAAATAAATTCCATCTTTTCTTGCCTTCTTTCTATTAGCACGTCTTCAGGAACTCTTCGAACAGCGCCCGGTTCTCCTTGTCGTCGAACGGGTGGATTCCCTTTCTGAGAGGCGGTTCGAGTTCCTTCATCGTCCTCACGGCGACCGTCTTCAGTTCCTCTGAGTACGCGTACATCCTGCACGCCTGCTCGAATTCTCCCCAGTCGATCTCCTTGACCGGACTGTGGGGATATTTCTTCAGATCGAGCTCGTAATCGATGAACTCGTACGTGTTCCCCACCTTGATGGAAGGAGAAGCGATATTGATGTAATACGAAAGCTGGTCGGGCGAATTGAACATGACGATCACGTTGTAGAAGCGGTGCTTCGACAGGATGTAGAGCGCCCCTTCCGAGGCCCTCCATTCTCTCCCATCGTGCTCAATCACGCGCGCGTTCTTCGCCCCGAGGACATAGAACTCGGAGTCTTCCTTCACCTCCGTGAGATACATCCACATGCGGTGGGAGGACCCGTCGTGCTTAAAGGACTTCAGACGGATAAACGGACTGGACATAACAAAACTTCTTTGAACTCAGCGGAATTAACCGTTGTTCTTCTTAATCTCCCCGATGAGCTTCTTCACGGCCTGGATGTCGTTCCTGTAATGCAGGAACGGCTCGCCCTGGAGCGGCTTGTCCATCGGGATTTCCATGACCGTCTCGTTGTAGTTGAGGCAGATCTTCAGTCCCTTCTCGTTGATCGAGAGGAACAGGTTCTCGAGATGCGCGTCCGAGGAGAACGAATTCAGGATGTCCACGACTTCGTCCGTGAAGAGCTCTTTTCCGCACGGCAGGGTCGACCAGACCAGGTAATCCTTTTTCAAGTTCGGCACTTCAAGCGAGGCGTAGCCGTCGAGATACGTCGGAAGATAGGCGTTCGCGCCCTGAAGCAATACGATCACGTCCGCGCAGTTCTTCAAAGAGACCGGATAGGTCACGTACTTTCCGAAAACGCCGTAGCTTTCCCTCGGAGTCTCCTTGACCGGCTTGTCCTTGGAATGGTCCTTCAGATCGGCCGGCTTCTGGTACGGCACGCGGGCCGCGATCTCGGAGACGGTCATCTCGCGCTCGAGATAATGGACCTTGACGATGTTGCGCGAATTCGTCGCGTTGATCGTGTCGAAATAGTGCGCGTCGATCAGCATCTGCAGATCGATGCGTCCGTGCGCCGAATAGACCGGGTTCTTGAACTCCCCGTCCGTGAAGACGTACGAATCGACTACGGCGATCTCGTCCTCGACGTACTTCTCGACATTCGTGTAAAGCTTCTTCCGCTTGCGCGAGGAAAGGACGAAGGCCACAACGAGCAAAACCGCGACGACGCCGATCAGGATCCAGGTAATCCACTTGATGCCCGAAGGCAGGTACTGGTACATGAAGAACGCGCCGACGAAACCGACTAAGACGATGGCCATGATGATCGTCGAGAACGTCCTCGACTTCTTCATGTCGGCGTTGAACTTCTGCTGCATGTCTCTGACCTTGCTTTCGCAGGTGAGGCCGTCGGGATAGGCCGGGAGCGGAACGTAGACGTTCTTATTCATTTCCTTCTGCGATTCGGCTTTTTCCTCTTCTTCCTTCTTTTCCTCTTCGGACGCCTCAGTATTCTCCTTCGAAGCTTCCTCGAGCGTCTTCAGATGCTCTTCCTCGGAATTTCCTTTTTCGTCCTTTTTGACGTCGGAACCGGCGGAAATCAGTTCGTCGACATCGGATTCCTCCGAACTTTTCTCCACGGGCTTTTCTTCGGCAACGGGGGCGACTTTCTTTTCTTCTTCCATCGGGATGTTTCCTTCCTAAATGCTGGGTTTTCACGCACGGCAAAACCGCACTTTTCTATTATAGAACAAATCCAAGGATAATTGGTTTACTTATCCGGAAAAGGAGCACCTCAGTACCAGGCGTTGGCGTATTTGAGCCTTTCGCGCTCGGCACTCATGGACGCGATGTCGCGCATCATCCGGTTCAGATGGCGCTGGATGTAGGCCGCGATCTCGGTCTTGTTCTCCTTGAAGATTTCCACGATTTCCGGATCGAGTTTCCCCTGGTCCTTCATCGCCTCGAGTTCCCCGACGGTCTGATCGATTGAGAAGGCGTTCTTATAAGCGCGGGCGGCCATCATCGCCGCGGCGCAGTCGGCGACCGCCGCGATGCGCTGTTCGAGGCTGAGCTCGTCCGCTTTCTTATGCAGAGGATATCCCGAGCCGTCGAGGCGTTCGTGGTGGGCGTAGGCCACCTCGACCACTTCCTTGTCCTTGAAGCAGCCTTCGAGGATTTCCTTGGTGTAATCGATGTGCTTCATCATGACCTGCTGTTCCTCTTCGGTCAGTTTTCCCGGCTTTTCGAGGATCGCGTGCGGGATTCGGATCTTCCCGATGTCGCCGAAAAGACCCGCCGTGAAGAGGACGCAGAGATCGTGCAGAGGCAGGTTCTTGTACCGTCCGAGCAGATAGCAGAGGAACGAGGTGATGCGCGCGTGGTACATCGTCTCGGAATTGTAGGCTTCGATGCAGTAGGTCACCATGAAGAGGTAGTTCCGCACGACGTCCCTGCGGAAATACAGGGACGAAAGGAACTCGTCGATCGTCTCGTGGTAGGAAGTCGAGTCGAGCTGGATCAGAAGGTTGCTCTTGGAGATCAGCTTCTCCATGTCTCCGACGTCCTTGGCGTTGAAGAGGCGGTTCTTCCCCTTGCGGATGGCCGCGAGGATCTCTTCGTTCGATTTCCCCTGCGAATGCATCTCTTCGACCGCGATGGCGAGATGGAGCTTCACCCCGAGCGGATAGAACGGGTTGTTCTGTTGCTTGTCCTCCCTTCCGTTTTGGAACAGGACAATCTCGGCGTATTCCTTCTGCGGGGAGAAATATTTCAAAAAGAGGTAGCTCGAAAGCGCGTGGTCGTAATGCGAGGAGTAATCGAAGAGGTTCGCCTTGTCCGAGCTGCTCTGCCAGATCCTTCCGATGTCGTGGAACAGGGCGGAAAAGACGAGGTTCCTCGTCTTCTTCTGGTCGAGTTGCTGCTCCTGGCAGAGACGCAAGAGGATGAACCCGACCCGCTCGCCTTCCTCCAGATACGAATCGTCGACGACCGAAAGCATCTTCCGGATCAGATGCCAGGCGTTGGTCACGGAGAACAGCGAAATGAATTCGTCGTATTCGTCCTTGGTGAAATCCTTGATCATAAAGAGCTCTCCCTTCCAGGTCCTCATATAGAACGGGACGGCAATAAATCTTCTGGATTCATTTTAAAACAAAACGGACGGAAACCAAAGAGGCGCGCTTTCTTAAAGAAAGCGTTCCGAAGAAATCCATTTCCAAACGGCAATTTCCGTTCTATAATGGGACATATGGAAAACCGTCCGCTGTGCGGACGAGGGGAGGTAACACATATGGCTGAAGAAGAAAAGAAGAACGCTGCTGACGATGGTTCGCTCGACGAGGTCTTAGGACTCTACGACAAGTGCGACTACGTCCTGAAGGTCATCCTGACCGTCATTCCGGTCACCTGCTGGCTCATCGGCGGAATCGTCCGTATCCTGCGCGGTCTCAAGAAGGGCGACATGGTCGAACTGGTTTTCGGTATCGTCTATCTGCTCACCGGCGCCTACGCGGGCATCGGCTGGGTCCTCGATATCATCACGGTCTTGACCAAGAAGGACATCTACGTCGTTCTCGACAGCATCAAGTAGTCCGTTCTGAATCAACCTTCAGATACATGCGGCCCTTCCATGGCGGAAGAGGCCGTTTTTATATTCCGGTTATCTCAATCATGATAAATAGAAAGTCAGCGCGGATTTAGCCAAAACAGGCATCAAAGAAAAAGGGCGGAAAAGCCCGTAACGGAGGCCTTTTCGTCCCTTCTAATTCTTCCGAATCTTTCAGATTCCTTCCCCGATGACAAGCTTCCCTTTCGGAAGATGGTCCCGGTAATACTTCCTGGCCAGCCCTTCGACGTCCAGCCCGTAAAAACGGTCGTCCAGAGAAGACAGGACGTCTTCGAACTCATCCGGGAATTCGAAGTCCCTAACGGCTTCTATATCGTCCGGTTCCACGTACTTCCCGACCGCTTTCAAAAGATCGCCGATCAGAGAAATCAGCTCCGCGTCTCCGATCGCGTCCGCGCAGCGCTGCAGATAAGGGAGCGTGTCAACGCTCGAATTCGAGAGATACTGCCCGAATCCCCCGTTGTCCACTTCGCCCAAAGTCACGAATCCGATGAGGTAATAAACCAAAAACGGAAGCGGAAGGACGTCCAGCTTCCCTTTTTCTTCCAAGTCCATCAGATATCCGAAGACTTCCTGATCTTTGAGAAGCTCTTCGGGGTCATCCGGAAACGCGATTTCTTTTTTCATTTTTCCCTCCGTCGCACCGTTTTTTCTCTGCCTTAGCTCAATTTTATCATAGCCCGGGAATGAAATCTCCCGGAAGTCTTTTAAAAATTAAAAAAGGACCGAACCCTTTCGGATTCGGACCCGTTCATTTTCCATTGGGGCGGATACTGAGGCTCGAACTCAGGCATGACCGGTTCACAGCCGGTTGTGTTAACCGCTTCACCATATCCGCCAAAACGCCACCTTTTCAGACGGCTTATTCATAATATAGGAATCCGGCCCTCTTGTCAAAGGATTTTCGCAGTTTTCAAGAAACTTCCGGACGGAATTCTTTTTGCCGGATAAAAAAGACGGCTCCCCGTTCAGGGAGCCGCCGTCAGAGCGGATCGGTCAGTCGTTCAGGAAGAGATACTGTCCCTCTTCCTTCCCGCGGACGATCTGGACGTTCTGGGAAATCCCTCCTCCCAGCATCGCCTGGGCAAGAGGAGTCTCGATGTACTTCTGGATGTACCTCCGGATCGGACGGGCGCCGAAAGCCGGATCGTAGGAATCCTTGGCGATCGACTCGACGATGGACTTGTCCCAGGTCAGGTTCATGCCTTTCTTGGCGACCTGATCCTTCAGTTCGTTCAGGAACTTCTCGACGATCTTGCCGACCACCGTCTCGTTCAGCGAATTGAACATGACGATCTCGTCGATGCGGTTCAGGAATTCCGGTTTGAACTTCGTCTTCAGCAGATTCATCACCTTCGAGCGGTTCTCTTCGGTGTTGCCCTGGAGCAGGTACTCCGAGCCGAGATTCGAAGTCATGATGATGATCGTGTTGCGGAAATCGACGGTCCTACCCTGCGAATCGGTCAGGCGCCCGTCGTCGAGCACCTGAAGCAGGATGTCGAACACATCCGGATGGGCCTTCTCGATTTCGTCGAGCAGGACGATCGAATACGGATGACGTCTTACCGCCTCGGTGAGCTGGCCGCCTTCCTCGTATCCGACGTAGCCCGGAGCCGCCCCGATCAGACGGGACACGTTGAATTTCTCCATGTATTCCGACATGTCGATGCGGACGATGTTGTCTTCCGAATCGAAGAGCTGCTCGGCCAGGGCCTTGGCGACCTCGGTCTTCCCGACGCCGGTCGGACCCAAGAACAGGAACGAACCGATCGGGCGTTTCTCGGAGCTGATGCCCGCGCGCGAACGCATGATCGCGTCGCTCACGAGTTCGAGCGCCTGGTCCTGCCCGATGACACGTTTGGACAAAGCGTCCTTCAAACCGAGGATCTTGCTCGATTCGGAGCGGTTCAGCTTCTCGACCGGGATCTTCGTCCACTGCGAGACGACTTCCGCGACGGTCTCTTCCGTCACGGTCTCGTCGAGCAAGTTGTTCTGCCCCTCGGTGCGTTTCTTCAAATCGGCGATCTTCTTCTGCAGGGCCGGGATGTCCGAATACTCGAGCTTCGCGGCCTTGCTGTAATCCGCCTCGTTCTTGGCTTTTTCCAGATCCAGCTTCAGCTTGGAGAGCTGCGTCTGGCATTCTTTGACTTCGGCGAACTGCGATTTCTCGTTGGTCCACTGCAGCGTCAGACGGTCCTTCTCCTGCTGGACCTCGGCGATTTCCTTGTCGATGTCGCTTAAGCGCTTCTGCGCCGAAGGGGACTCGTCGTTCTTGAGCGAGACCTTTTCAATCTGCAGAGCCATTAAGTGACGAGAGACCTTGTCGAGTTCCTCCGGCATGGAGTCGATCTCCATGCGGACCTTCGCGCAGGCCTCGTCGATGAGGTCGATGGCCTTGTCCGGGAGATAACGGTCCGTGATGTACCGTTTGGACAGGGTCGCGGCCGCGATCAGCGCGTCGTCAGTGATCTGGACGCCGTGATGCTGCTCGTAGGATTCCTTGATGCCGCGCAGAATCGTGATCGTATCCTCGACCGAGGATTCCTCGACGTACACTTTCTGCATGCGGCGTTCGAAGGCCGGATCCTTCTCGATGTATTTCCTGTATTCGTTCAGCGTCGTCGCGCCGATGCAGTGCAGCGCGCCGCGGGCGAGAGCCGGCTTCAGCAGGTTCGCCGCGTCCATCGCGCCCTGCGTCCTGCCCGCGCCGATGAGCATGTGGATTTCATCGATGAAGAGGATGATCCTCCCCTCGCTCTTCTCCACTTCCTTCAAAACCGCCTTCAGGCGTTCCTCGAATTCGCCCTGGTATTTCGCGCCGGCGATGAGCGAGCCCAGATCCAGCTCGAAAATCGTCTTGTCCTTCAACGAGACCGGAACGTCCCCGCGGAAGATTCTCCAGGCCAGCCCTTCGGCGATGGCCGTCTTGCCGACGCCCGGCTCGCCGATGAGGATCGGATTGTTCTTCGT
>CAYUFI010000044.1:0-2405 GCA_964444175.1 uncultured Clostridiaceae bacterium
GGGAACTGAAGAATCTGAACGGATAAAAGGACGGCATCCGGATGGTAGATGAAGTCGCAAAAAATGTGTTCCGGATCGACGTGGAACGCTTCGGTGTCGTAGCGTTCGTAATCGATCTTGGAGAAGAGCGCTTTCTCTTCGTCGTTGACGTCGAGCCAGGTGTCGAGCGACTTCGTGAACGGATTGTTAATCGGAGTCTTCTCGGTCGCGATCTGCAGCGGCGCGGTGATGATGATCTTGTCGAAGACCTCGTCTTGTCCGTTGACCGTCACGGTGACCTTGTCGCCGCGGACGACCTTCGAGATGTCCGAGTTCAGAACCGCCGGGTGGAGCAGCTTCCTGTTGAGCGCTTCGTAGATCGACTGGGTTCCGTCCTTCCAGGTCCATAAGTTGACCGCGACGAAGTTCATCATCGTCTGGAAGTCGAGATACTTCAGGACGTACGCCGCCGGAATCTCGTCAAAATAGCCGTAACCGAACGAAGTGAACGGCTGGATCCAGACTTCCTGGACCAGCGGGACTCCGTTCTTCTCGCAGAATTCCTTGAACGGAAGGGCCAGATCCTTCAGGTTCGGGTTCTCGCCGGAAACCGGTTCGCGCCCTTCGGTGACCGCGAAGCCTTCGTAGCGGCCTTCGGCGACGCCGCGGTGTCCGCAGACGTCGTAGCCTTTATATTTGGTCTCGAGGATGTGTCCGAATTCGACGATCTGCTTCTGCAGCTTCTTTAAGTGCAGGGCCGCCTTCGGATGTTTGAAGAAGAACTTCGCCGGGCTCTTCAGAGCGTCCGCGGTGTCCCAGCGGTAGTCCGGACGGCCGTCTGGATACTTGTAGTTGCGGTTCAGTTTCGGGCCGTTGTGCTCGACGCCCGCGAACTTTTCAATATCGTGGACCGCATAGTAGGACGGAACGCCCATGATGGCGCCCATCTCGTAACGCTTTCCGTTATAGACCGGCGAATGGCACTTGCCACCGACGTGATCGGTTCTTTCGTAAATCACGTAGTTCTTGTATCCCTTCAGTTCGAGATACATGCCGGCGGATAATCCGGCCGGACCGCCGCCGATGATGGCAATTCTTTCGTTCTTGTCTTGAGACATTTTGGTTTCCTTTCTTGAAAATTCGTTGTCAACTGACTGGGATATTATACGCTAAAAATTATCAATTGTTTGATAATCCCTTAACAAATGAATGTTTTTTGATTTCGCACCTTTTATACTAGTGGTGTGAACAGCGGAGGCGGAAATGGCCCAAAAATTCAGAAGTTTTCGAGAATTGTCCCGTGAAATCGGGAAATATCCGACCCGGATCGTGCTGGAGTTTCTTCCGGTCGGTTCGGACGCGGTCCAAGTCGTCACCGCGGAGGAATGGCTAGAAAACGTCGATGCGGCCAAAATAAAACTCTTGACAATCGGTGTTTCCCGCCTCGCCCTTATCCTCGATAAAACGCCGGAGCTTCTCTACGATACGGTCGCCGCTCTGGAGCTCGGAATCACGCTTGCCATCCTCGACCCGCACGACCCAATCGAGAAGCTTAAAGAACAGCTTCTGACCTTCGGCCCTGAGAAAATCATTCTCCAGGAAGAAGACTACGAAGAGGACGAATTAAAAGAACTGAATTCGACGCTGCAACCGTGGCACGTTCTGACGTCTTTGGAGCGCGAAGGGGACGCGGTCTTCTTCACTTCCGGGACGAGCGGACCGTCGAAAGGCGTTGTGCTCTCCTCTATGTCCTTACTGGCTTCGGCCTACTGCGGGCAGTGCAAGCTCGCCTGCTCGGAAGAAGACGTCATCCTTTCTTTGCTTCCGCTCAGCCACGTCTTCGGGTTCATCTGCACCTTCCTATGGCCGCTCTGCTACGGTTCGGCGATTGCCCTCGGGCGCGGAGCGCGGTATTTTTCGCTCGACCCGAAGGTCTTCCGCCCGACGATCCTTCCTCTGATTCCGGCCCAGATTCCGTTCCTGATGAAAACGGACGCGTTCAACGAGGAATGCAAGACGGTCCTCGTCGGGGCGGGAAACCTCGGGACGGCGGCGATGACCATGCTGAAAAGGAAAGGCATCCGCCTCGCCCTCGGCTACGGACTGAGTGAGACCGCTTCGGGCGTAGCCATCTCGGTGAATTCCCTAACCCCCTACGAACTCGAACCCTGCCCGGGCAACTGGTTCCGCCTCGACGAAGGGGGACGGCTTCTGATCCGCTCGGATTCGATCATGAAAGGCTATCTTGTCGGAAGAAAACTGATCCCCGTCGAGCTCGATCAAGACGGATACTTTCGCACGTCGGACTTGGCCGAAATCGACGGAAAAGGAAATATACGGATCTTAGGAAGGAGCGACGACGTGCTCGTGCTCCCCAACGGGACGAAGGCCGACGCCGCGAAGATCGAGCTCGATCTGTCCTCGTA
>CAYUFI010000044.1:2415-9930 GCA_964444175.1 uncultured Clostridiaceae bacterium
CCTTCCCTCGATTTCGCCATCGGACTGAAGGACGGCGTCCTGACATTCTTCTACCATTCCGAAGAGGACATGGACGCGGAGATCGGGCCGAAGCTGAGCAAATACAATGAGACGCAGCCGATCTATGCTAGAATTACCGGCGTAGAAAAAGAAGAACGGAAGCTGCCGCGGACCAAGACGATGAAAATCCGCCGCTATCTGCTGAAGTAGAGAAAAAGGAGAAACAGAGAACCATGAGCGAAGCGTTAACCCCGAAACAGGAAACCATCTACCGGAAAGTCGTCCAGCTGATCAACGATTACGTCCCCGACATCACCAAGGGCGAGAAGCTGACGATTGACAGCAACATCAACCAGCCAGGTTCGGTCGATTCGATGGGTTTCATCCTGATCGTCTCCAAGCTGGAGGCGGCCTACAACATCCGCATCCCGGACCGCATGATCAACAAGCTTTCGACCGTGCGCGACGTCGTCCTCTACATCGATAAGAAGACAAAGTAAAAGAAGTGTAATCACAAAGAAATCCCGCTTCCGGCGGAGGATCCTCAAAAGGGGTCCCGCTCCGGACGCGGTTTTCTTAATAATAAAAAAATGCTACTATACTTTCGTGTTTTGAAGGAGATGAAGGAAATATGGACGAATTGAACGAATTCGAATTGAAAAAAGCGCATATCGTGCCGCGTCTCACCAACAAGACGTTCCGTTTCGACAGGCGCTACCAGGACGGCTATTACGCCGCGAATTATTTCTTGAAGACGAGGAAAATCGTCGCCGAAAGCGATTTGAAGGACTGCATCGTCGAGGAGCAGTTCTTCCAGCGGAAGGACGGCGTCATGCTCTGCGGCATCGACGAAGTCATCGCCCTCCTTTTCGAGTTCGCCTCTCGTCCGCAGGATTTAAAGGTTTACGCCTTGAACGACGGGGACATGATCTCGAACGGCGAGCCGGTCCTCAAAATCTACGGGCGTTACACGGATTTCGGCTTCCTCGAATCCGCCATCGACGGAATTTTGACTAGAAGGACCGCCGTCGCGACCAATTCCTACCGAGTCGTAAAGGCCGCCAACGGCAAGAAGATTTTGAACATGGGCGACCGCCAGGACGATCCGCTCAATCAGCCGGGGGACGGCTACGCCTCCTACGTCGGCGGCATCCGCGCGTTCTCGACCGACGCGAACGGGGAATGGATCGGGCTCAAAGGAAAAGGGACGATGCCCCACGCCCTCATCGAGATGTGCAACGGCGACATCGTCAAAGCCTGCGAACTCTATCACAAGACTTTTCCGAACGAGAAAGTCACCGCCTTGGTCGATTACCATAACGACGTCTGCGCCGACGCCTTGAAAGCCGCGCGCGCCTTAGGCGACGTGCTCGGAGCGGTCCGCGTCGACACATCGAAGGCTTTGATTGACCACTGCTTCGACCATGTCGATACCTCCTCCTTCGACCCGCACGGCGTCTGCGTCGAACAGATCGTCGCGTTAAGAAAGGCCCTCGACTCGGAAGGATTCTCCAAAGTCCAGATCGTCGTCTCCAGCGGATTCACCGCCGAGAAGATTGCCGAATTCGAGAAGAGGCACGCCCCGGTCGACGTCTACGGCGTCGGGACTTCCCTGCTGCAGATCAACGTCGGGTTCACCGGCGACCTCGTCCGCGTCAACGGGAAAGAGGAAGCCAAGGAAGGACGTCACGATGTCCCGTCCGACAGACTTAAGGAAGTCCGTTACATTCCGCAGTAACTTCAGGAAGGACAGACGGTCCTGAGAATCATGGCGAAACAGATACCGCGATTCGAGAACGCTCTGAAAGCCGCCGGATACTATTTCCTGCATCCGGGCATGCCGGTCACGCTGTTCCTGACCGCTTCGCTGGTCATCTTCTTTTTCGCCTACGCGCTTTTCCATGAGTTCATCTCCCCGTTCTGGTTCATTTTGGTCGGGGCGTTCATCCTGTATCTCATCGCCGTATATGTCCTGAACCTAGCGACCTGGATCAGGGACACGTTCGCCTTCGTCCGTTCCCACCCGACGCTGAAGTCATATTTCGACAGTCCGGACGTGCGCGCCTCGGTCGGTCTCCACATCAGCCTCGGGATCGATATCGCCTACGCGGTCTTAAAGATCTTCTTCGCGGTCTATTACGAATCCTTGTGGCAAGGAGCCGTCGCCCTCTATTACGTCCTGCTCTCGTTCTGCCACTTCTACCTGACGCTGCAGTTCTGGAAGTTCCGTCCGCTCGATCCCCTCGTGCGCTCGGAAAAGGAAATCTCTTCCTACCGCTTCAGCGCCGTCTATCTTTTCGTCCTCGACGTCGCGGTCATGGCCTTCATCGTCCCTTCGATCATCCACGGGGACGCCGACGAAGCGCCGCTGTTCCTTCTGATCTTCAACGGAATCTACACCCTCTTCCACGTCGTCTCGACGGTCCTCATCTTTTTCAAATACCGGCGCGATTCCTCGTCGCTTTCCCACGCGACGCGCTGCCTCAACCTCGCCATCGCCCTCGTAACGATTTATTCGTTCCAGGCGTCCCTATTGAACTTCTTACTCACCCACGAGGGAACTAGGGACGCTTTAAGCAAGGAACTCCATATGATTCTTAACAGCGTCACCGGCGGAATCGTCGCCGTCTCGATCATAGGTCTTGCCGTCTACATGATGGTCGACGCTAGGAACCGCAGGCGTCTTCAGAAAGTCAGGGAAAAAGACCTGCACGACAATCTGAAGCGTTCAGTGCAGAACGGCGATCTGCGTTTCTAGTAGAAGAATTTATCTGTAAAAATTCCGTTGATTCCGAATTAATTTCTTAAGAACGACAGATTCAGATCCGCGAAATCCTGCCGGATCTTTTCGGCATCCTTCTTCACTTCATCGGATCCGGATCCGTCTTTTAAGATCATCATGTCCAAGCCGGAAAGGGCGAACTGGAAATCCAGGTAGCGTTCCGGTTCCGGATTCAGGGTCTGTTCGGAAAGCCTCGAAAGTTCCCTCGTGATTCCGTCGAGATAGTAATTCTTTTCCGTCTCTTCCATCGTCTCGGCCTCGAGCAGCAGGTCGAGATAGAAAGACGCCGGGGAGCAGAACTTGTTCTTCGCGTACGTCAGATCTTCCTTCTTGCTGCGGATCGTGCCGTTGAAGGTCGTCCTGTCCCTCACGGACGAAAGGTAATCCCCGATTTCCGGGTGGTCCTTCTTATCGAGCACGGCTTCTAAAAGCGCGGTGTACGAGCCGGCTTTCGCTAAGGCGTCCTTAAAATACGGGTTATCGGAAGATTTCAAAGGGTCCTTATGCAGATACGAGCGGCAGTAGAATTCGAGCGGACGGACCGGGGCGGAGGCTTCTTTGGCGCTCTGTTCGGGATTGATCTTCGGAAGCTTCTGCAAAAGGAGGCCGTAATTCGCTAAGCAGCGCGCCTCGCGCTCCATGCGTTTCCGTTCCTCGTCCAGATTCAAGGCGTCGACGTTCCCGCTTTGGGCGTCGATGAAGACGAAATGGATGTGGTACGTCTGTTTTACGGCCGGAAGCTGTCCGAGCATCTCGTTCTTGAGGCTCCTCATGCCGGTAAACGTGGTCGAAAGGCGCGGGTTTCTCTGGGTCGAATCGTTCAGATAGAAGACCTCGACGAGCTCGAGCGCGTCCGTGTCTTCCTTCCTGTTCAGTTTCGAAAGCAGGGAGGCTTGGAGCAGGAAGCCGAGATCCTTGGAATTCAAATCGTTTTCGGAAGAAAGGAGCGGAAGAAGCCCCTTCTTTTCTTCTTCGGAGAGATTCATAGGAGCGCGTTTGTCGTACGGGTTGTTCCGGCTCATAAAAAAGACCGTGCTCTTGGTGACATCGTCCTTGCCGAGTACTTCCGGTAAGAAAAGATGGGAATACGGGACGAACTCCTTAGCGTCCTTGTCAAAAGAAGTCCCTTCCTTCAAAAGGGACGAAGCCGCATTCAGATCCTTCTTAGAAGGGTCTTCGAACTGGGCGTAATCGATCTTGACGTATTCCAGGCCGAGTTTCTTGAGGGCCGCGAAGAACTTGAGTCTCCGTTCCTTCTCCCTGAAGGTCTGTTCCAATCGTTCGAAGCTGGTCATTTCGTTCTGTTCTCTTGTCGCTCTATTTTAGTACGATTCGGAAGCGTTTTTAAAGGAGGGCCTCCGCTCTTTTCTGCTATACTCCTTAGTTGTATAAGGAGAGGCGGACATGAAGCTATACGTCGTAAGGCACGGCCAGACCGACTGGAACAAGAACAACATCATCCAGGGACGGACGGACATTCCTCTGAACAGGGAAGGAATGAAAGAAGCGGAGGAACTCGGGGAAAATCTGAAGGACGTCCCCTTCGACATCGCCTACGTCTCCCCGCTCACCCGCGCCAAGCAGACCGCCCGGGCCGTCCTGATCTACCATCCGGAGACGAAAGTCGTCTACGACGAACGTCTCGTCGAGATGTGCTACGGCGAGCAGGAAGGAACGACCCGTCTCGGGACGGATTACGAGAAGATGAAGGAACGCGTCGTCTACCGCCACCCGAAAGGCGAGAGCTACTTCGACGTCGCCGCGCGGATTTATCCGTTCTTGAAGGAAACCCTTACCGAAAACCTCGGCAAGAAGTATGTCCTCTTCGTCTGCCACGGGCGTCTGATGGCCTTCATCGACTCCTATTTCCGCGACATGACCAACGAGGAATTTTTCCGCAGGAACCCGACGAACGGCAAGGCGAGGATATACGAAGTGAACGCGGATTCGATCCACTAGCTTCCCCTTTCCGGGAAGCTTTTTCATTTCCTGAAGAAAAGGATTTATACTAGAGACAAGATTCCATTCATTTTTGTTCAAAGGAAAGGATTGCGCCATGAAAAACAAAAGCGGGTTCGGACTCCGGATGTGGCTAACGGTCATCCTCGTCGGACTGGCCGGCCAGTTCGCCTGGTCGCTCGAGAACATGTACCTCAACACGTACATCACCTACCTCAATTTCACTGATCCGAGCGGACAGGGATTCCCTTATTCTTCCTACATCGCCATCACGACCGCGGCGAGCGCCGCCGTGGCGACTTTGACGACCATCTTCATGGGCGCCTTGACCGACAAGGTCGGGAAAAGGAAGCTGTTCATCTCCGTCGGTTATGTCCTCTGGGGCGTCTGCACCATGGCCTTCGGCCTCTGCGCGGTGAACGAGAGCAGTCCAATCATCAAAATCGGTCTCGCGTCCGCCCAGGCGGCTATCTTAGTCATCGTGCTCGACTGCGTCATGACCTTCTTCGGATCGACGTCGAACGACGCGGCGTTTTCGGCCTATGTCACCGCGAATACGGACGAAAGCAATCGCGGAAAAGTCGAAGGAGTGCTTCAGATCCTGTCTCTGATCTCGATGCTCGTCATCTTCGTCGGGTTCAATCCTTTGACGACCGAGGACGCCAACGGCGAATACCACTGGGACCTCTTCTTCTACCTCTTGGGCGGAATCGTCCTACTGACCGGGATCGTCTCGTTCTTCCTCATTCCGAAAGAGAAGGAGAATTCCTCCAAAGGAAGGACGTACTTATCCGTCCTCTCCTCCGGCTTCCGTCCTTCGACCGTGAAGGCCCATCCGACGCTGTACTTCCTGTTCTTGATCTATCTTGTCTTCGCCAGCGCGAACCAGATCTTCTTCCCGTATCTTTTGGTCTATATCGAAAGGACTTGCGAAATCAGCAACGTCTCCTCGTCCTTTCTCACTCCTTTCGCCCTCGTGATGGCCATCGCCCTCTTAGGAGGGTCGGTCCTCTCGGTCCTTCTGGGGAACCTCGGGGACAGATTCGGGAAGGATAAGCTGATCCTACCGAGCCTCGGAATCATGTTCGTTGGGACGTTCCTTCTCTTCTTCGTCCCTAGGATTGGAAACGAGACCGTGAGGACCGTCTACGCGGCCATTTCCGGCCTCATCATGATCACGGGCTTCGTCGGGGTTCCGACAATCGTGAACGCCCTGATCCGCGAACAGATTCCCAAGGGCGAAGAAGGAACGTTCATGGGCGTACGGATGCTCTTCGTGGTCGCCCTTCCGATGCTGATCGGCCCGTTCATCGGCGACGCGCTCAACAGCACGACCGGAAGGATGTACAAGTCTTCTTTCGGCGTGGAAAGCGCCCTCCCTTCCCCGTACGCCTACCTCGTGAGCGCCTTTGTCCTCTTGCTCGCCTTGATTCCGTGTTTCTGCTACTTCCGTTCGAGAAAGGAGACTCTCCGTGGAACAGAAAAATAAAGGGTATCTCTACCGGAAAGACTATAAGCCGGATCTGACGAGAATTCCCCTAGGCGAATATCCGAGGCCTCATCTAAAAAGGGATTCCTACCTCTCTCTCAACGGGGCGTACGCTTTCGCCGTGAGCAAGGAAGAGGATGTCAGGGATTATCCCGAACAGATTCTCGTCCCGTACGCGCCCGAATCCCCCGAAAGCGGGATCAACCGCCTGATTGAGCCGGACGAGTATCTTTTCTATAAGAAGAACGTCGTCCTTCCGGAAGGATTCGTTAAGGAAGGAACCCGTCTTCTCCTGCATTTCGGCGGTGTCGATCAAATCTGCGACATCTGGATTGACGGGAAACCCGTCTTTCACCACGAAGGCGGATATACGCCTTTCGAAATTCCGCTCGATCCGCCCGTGAAATCTTCTTTCGAACTGAAGATCCGGGTCAAGGATGTGACGGATCAGTCCTATTTTTTGCGCGGGAAGCAGACTCTTTCGCCGAACGGCTGGTTCTATTCCTCCTCTTCGGGCATCTATAAGTCCGTCTGGCTCGAGGCCGTCCCGGACAATTACATCCGCGACGTCGTGTACCGCCCCGATTACGATCGGAAATCCGTCCGGGTCTATGTCGAAACGGAAAAGCCGTGCCGAGTTTCTTTCTCCGTGCACGGGATTCAGAAGGAATTTCAGTCGAATTCTTGGGAAACAATCGATTTAAAGGACGACTTCCGTCCCTGGTCGGATAAGGATCCGTACCTCTACGAGGGCGTGAAGATCAGGACGGAGAACGACGCCGTCTCTTCTTTCTTCGCCGTCCGCAAGATCGAGATCCGAAAAGGAGACGACGGGAAAAAACACCTCTATCTGAACGGGAAGAAGATCTTCCTATTGGGTCTACTCGACCAGGGATATTACTATCTCGGGAATCTGACGCCTGTAAGTTATCAAGACTACGGGGACGATATATGGAGGGCGAAGGAAGCGCATTATAACTGCCTCAGGGTCCATATCGCCTACGAGGAGGAAGTCTTCTATTACCTCGCCTCGAAAGCGGGCATATTCCTCATTCAGGACTTCGTCAACGGTGGGGAATCCTATTCTCTGTTCTGGACGATCGCCCCGCGCATCCTGACGTTCATGAAGGAATCGTTCCTAAAGGATTCGCACATGCACCGGACCGAACAGAAGGGAAAGGACGAGTATTTCGAATCCGTTCGGGTCAATAAGAAGGTCTTCGACCACTATCCGTGCGTTCTGATCTACACGCTTTTCAACGAAGGCTGGGGAGAGTTCTCGCCT
>CAYUFI010000045.1:0-9716 GCA_964444175.1 uncultured Clostridiaceae bacterium
CGCTGATTTCTTCGTTCGGAAAGGATGTCCTTTAAATGGAATACGGTCTGATCGGGCATCCGGTGAAGCAGTCGTTCTCCCAAGAAGTCCACGCGGAAATTGCTAAGGTTTTCGATCATCCGTACTCCTACGGCCTTTTGGACATTCCGGATGAGAAAGCCCTGGACGGATTCTTGAAAAAGAAAGAATTCAAAGCCGTCAACGTGACGCTTCCGTACAAGAAGGCGGTCCTGCCGTATCTCGATTCGATCTCGGAAGAGGCGAAGTCCATCGGGGCGGTGAACGTAATCGTGAACAAAGGCGGAAAGCTTTGCGGGGATAACTCGGACTATTACGGATTGAAGGATTTGATCCTGCGCTCGAAAGAGGATTTTAAAGGCAAATCCGCCCTGATCCTCGGGACGGGCGGGACGTCGAACACGGCGTATACGGTCCTGACGGATCTGGGCTGCTCCCCGGTTTATAAAGTCTCCCGAACGAAGAAGGGCGGAGCGCTCTCCTATGAGGAAGCGAAGGAAAAAGGAAAGGAAATCTCGTTCATCGTGAACGCGACCCCGTGCGGGATGTTCCCGTATGAGGAAGACATCCCTCTTTCCTTGGAGGATTTCCCGAATTTGAAGGGTGCGTTCGACGTGATCTACCATCCTTTAAGGACGAACTTCATCCTCGAAGCGCAGAAAAGAGGCGTCTATTCCGAAGGCGGGCTTTACATGCTCGTGGCCCAGGCGTTCTACGCGTACTTCATGTTTTTCGGAAAGAAGGCCGAGACGGATCCCATCGATCCGGTCTTTCGGAAGATCCTGAAAGAGAGGGAGAACATCGTCCTCATCGGCATGCCTTCGAGCGGGAAGAGCACGCTCGGGAAGATCGTCGCGGACAGGCTTCATAGGCCGTTTTTCGACGTCGACACGGAAATCGAAAAGAAAATCGGAAAGAGCATCGCGGACTATTTCAAGGACCATACGGAAAAGGAATTCCGGGACGTCGAGGAAGAAACCGTGAAGGAAATCAGCGCTCTTTCGAAAGCCGTAATTGCGACCGGGGGAGGAACTGTCCTCCGACCGATCAATGTGAAGAGACTGAAGCGGGACGGGAAGCTCTTCTATCTCGACCGCCCGGTGGAGAAGCTCGTCCCGACCGCCTCGAGGCCGTTATCGAGTTCCATCGACGCCCTCTACGAACTGTATAACCGGAGACGCCCTCTTTACGAAGAAGCTAAGGACGCCCTTATCGACGCGTCGAAAGAGATCGACGAAGTCGCCGAAGAAATTGTGGAAAGGAGATAAACGGATATGAAATTCCTCGTTCTGAACGGACCGAACATCAACATGCTGTCCATCCGGGAACCGGATATCTACGGAAAGCAGGATTATCCGACCCTTGTCAAAATGATTGAGAAACACGCCGGGGAAATCGGCGCGGAAGTCGAATGCTTCCAGTCCAACTCCGAAGGCGCTCTGATCGACAAGATCCAGGAAGCGTATTTTAAGAAGGTCGACGGGATCGTCTTCAACCCCGCGGCGTACACCCATACGTCGATCGCCCTCCACGATGCTTTGAAGGCCGTCTCCATCCCGACCGTCGAAGTCCATATTTCGGATGTCTCGAAACGGGAGAAATTTCGTCAGATCAGCTATATTTCCTCCTGCTCGGTCAAAACGATCGCCGGGCACGGCTTAGCCGGATACCTCGAGGCGATGGACTTCTTAAAAGAATATTTATCCAAATGAACCGCCGCATCGAGAAAAGTTTCCTCAAAGGGGAGATCGTCGCCGAACCGTCGAAGAGTTACTTCCACCGGTATCTCCTTTCGTCGTTCCTCGCCGGGGGAAACTCGGAGATTTCGTACGTTTCGGACCTGTCCTGCTCGAAGGATATCCTCGCGACCCTTTCGTGCGCGTCCCTGTTCCATAAGAAAGCGGAAATCCTCGGAAAGACTCTGCGTATTTCCCCTTTCTCTTCCGAACCGGAAAAGATTGCGATGAACTGTTTTGAAAGCGGAAGCACCCTGCGCTTCCTGATCCCGGTCGTCCTCGCTTTATACGGCCGCGGGGAATTTTACGGGACGGAGCGTCTGATTCAGAGAGGAATCGGAATTTATCAGGGCCTATTCGAACAAAACGGGATTCGGACAAAATCTTATAAAGACCATTTCGAAATCGAAGGGACGTTAAGGAGCGGGGAATACCTCGTCCCCGGAAACGTCTCGAGCCAGTTCGTCACGGGCCTTCTTTTCGCCCTTCCTCTTTTAAAAGGGGACAGCGTTTTAAAGGTCGTTCCGCCTTTTTACAGCCGGAACTACGTGGACATCACCCTCGACGTGCTGGCTCAGGCCGGAATCCGGATTCAGAGGAACGGAGATACGTTCTTCATCCCTGGGAATCAGGAATATCGTGCCCGGGCGTACGAACTCGAAGGGGATTACTCGAACGCGGCGTTCTTCGCGGCGCTAGGGGAACTGAGCGGGAATTCGATTCAGATCCTCGGACTGAAAAAGGATTCGAAGCAGGGGGACAGGGTCTATACCGAATTGTTTAAGAAACTGAAGGAAGGATTCGTCCAAATCAATCTGGAGAACTGCATCGACCTCGGCCCGATCCTCTTCACGTTCGCTTCGATGCACTCCGGAGGGGATTTTACGGGGATAAGGCGTCTCCGCATCAAGGAATCCGACCGGGCGAGCGACCTATTGGCCGAACTCTCGAAAGCCGGATGCGCGTATTCGTTCGTCTCGGACGACGAAGTGAAGATCTATCCGCTGGATTTAACAAAAGAAAACCTGACGTTCTCTTCGCATAACGACCACCGCCTCGCGATGGCTTTGTCCGTCCTTCTGAGTAGGATTGGAGGAGCCCTGACGAATGCGGAAGCGGTGAATAAATCGTATCCTTCGTTCTTCGAGGAACTGAAGAGATTAGGAGGAAAAGTATCATGAAAAACGTCCTGATCGTTGGGCTGGGCCTGATGGGAGGCTCGTTCGCCCTCGCCTTAAAAGAAAAAGGAATCTATGTGCGCGCGTACGACGTGAATCCGGAATCCCTGGATTACGGAGTAAGCCACGGGTTCATCGACGAAAAGGCGGAGGACGTGAAAAAGGAGCTGAAGGAATCGGACACGCTGATCTACTGCGCCTCGCCTTTTGCGTTCATCCCTTTCTTAAAGGAATATAAGGAAGATTTCCCTTCTTCCTTATTTATCACGGATATCATCGGGGTGAAAGGAAGGACCGTTTCGGAAGCCACAGACATCTTGAAAGGAACCGACACGGTCTATATCTCGATTCATCCGATGGCCGGCGGGGAGAATTCCGGGGCCGCTTACGCCAGAAAGAATCTCTTCAAAGGCGTCAAAGTCTTAGCGATCAATACTCCGTCCGTAAAAGAAGAAGGAAAAGAGAGGGTTCGGGAACTCTGTTCCCTCCTGGAAACGGACGAACCTTCCTTCGTCTCAAGCGAAGAGCACGATTCTCTCATCGCCTACGTCTCGGATCTGACGCACGTCCTCGCCGTTGCGCTCGTGAACGCCCACCCAGAAGAAGATATTTCTTTGGCGGCCGGGACGTCCTATAACGAGATGAGCCGGGTCGGAAAGATCAACGCGGAACTCTGGACGTCGCTTTTTCTGGAAAATAAGGATAAGCTGATAGATGCCGTAAAAAGGTTTCAGTCGGAACTCTATCGGATCGAAGAAGCTTTGGAGGACGGGGATTCCCTCAGGCTGAAGGAACTCCTCCGGTCGTCGTACGGATATAAGAAGGAATTGGAAGAAAAGAAGAAGTGAGATTTATGAACAACATTGTGTTTCAGAAGAAATTATCCACGCCGGAGGAAATCCGGGAACTCTATCCTCTGAGCGAGAAGGACAAGGAACAGAAAAAGAAGAACGACGAGGAGATTCAGTCGATCTTCACGGAAGATTCGCATAAGTTCCTTTTGATCATCGGACCGTGCTCGGCCGATCGGGTGGACGCCGTGCTCGACTACATGCACCGCCTGAAGAAAGTCGCCGACGATATCTCCGACGTCATCACCATCTGCCCCCGCATCTATACGAACAAGCCCCGCACGACCGGCGTGGGGTATAAAGGCATGCTCCACCAGCCGGATCCGTCCGGAAAGCCGGACATGGAGAAGGGGCTCATCGCGATCCGCCACATGCACATGCGCTGCCTGGAGGAGACAGGCTTCTCCTGCGCGGACGAGATGCTCTATCCGGAAAACCACTACTATCTCGAGGACCTTCTTTCCTACGTCGCCGTCGGGGCCCGCTCGGTCGAGGACCAGATGCACCGTCTGACCGCCTCGTCTTTGAACGTGCCGGTCGGAATGAAAAACCCGACTTCCGGAGACCTCAGCGTCATGCTGAACGCGATTATCGCCGCGAACACGGAACAGACGTTCATCTACCGCGGGTACGAGATTGATTCGAAAGGGAATCCTCTTGCACATTCGATTTTGCGCGGATATGTCGATAAGGACGGAAGAAACCATCCGAACTACCACTATGAGGACCTGATGGACTTGTTGAGCTTATATGAGGAGAAGGGGCTGAAGAATCCTTCCATCATCGTGGACTGCAACCACTCCAATTCGGACAAGCGCTACCTCGAGCAGATCCGCATCGCCCAGGAAGTCCTGCATTCGAGAAGGATGAACCCGCAGATCCGCAGGGCGGTCAAGGGCCTGATGATTGAGTCGTACCTCGTCGACGGGAACCAGAAGGTCGGCGGCAGAGTCTACGGCCAGTCGATCACGGATCCCTGCCTCGGCTGGGAAAAGACCGAGAAGCTGCTCTACGAGCTGGCGGACATCCTGCGCTGCAACTAGCCGTTCCGTTTCATCGCTGGAATTCGTAAAAAGAGGAAAATCTTCGCGAAGTACGTGGATTTTCCTCTTTCTTTTACAAAGGGAAACGGGACTTAAGGCTCTATCCGCTATTGCAAACGTGCAAAAATGTTTTAAAATACATTCATTCCGATATTTGGAAAGGAGAAAATAAACGCATGAAAAAAAGCAGTATCGTGCTGTTATCCCTGACTTTGGGAGGGATGCTTTTGGCATCCTGCTCCGGCAACAGCTCCGTCGACTCGGTTCTTTCGACTTCTACTTCCAGCTCGGCTTCCACGTCCAGTGAAGCGGGCTCGGACAACGTGACGGTTTCCGAAATCAGCTCCGAAGCTTCTTCGGAGAGTTCCGCGGCTTCTTCCTCGTCGGTCCAATCGGGCGTCAATGAAGGCGAGACCTCGATGGACTTCCAGGGCGACGGCAAGGAACTGAAGGAAGTCGAACTGTCCGATTCGGTCCGCAGCTCGGTCTATAAGGCCGGACGGAACATCTTCCGTTCGCTCGGCAGAAGGGACCGTCAGTATCAGCAAGCTCTGAACAGCGCCACGTACGGCGAACCGATGATGCAGTCCCGCGGGCACGCGAAGATGCTCGTCATCCCGGTCTACTACGCCGATTCGGCCAAGACCGCCAATGACCGCGAATCCGAACGCGAAACGATCTACAAGACGTTCTTCGGCGGGGATTCCGCCAGCGGCGAAACTTATTGGGAATCGGTCCGCTCGTATTACTACAAGTCTTCTTACGGCCAGCTCAGCATCGAAGGCGCGGTCGCTCCTTCGATCCGGCTTCCGAGGACCTACGATTCCTATTCCGCCAAGACGGACTGGACGGTCGCGAACACGATTCTCGAGACCTGCTACAAATATCTGTTCCAGGGCGATAACCCGGTCTATTCGGTCTCCGACTTCGACGGCAACGGCGACGGCCAGATCGACGGCGTCTACATCGTGACGGATTCGCCGATTCAGTCCGGCAACGGCGCTCCGGAAATCGGCTGGGCCTTTACCGCCCCGCATTTAAACTCCAACCGCCATCCGATCGAGGCTCTAGGCAAGTTCGCCTGGTCGAGCCAGCAGTTCCAGGTCGTTAACGGCGGCTCCTTAGCGGTTCCGGACGCGCACACGTTCATTCATGAAACCGGGCACATCCTCGGTCTGAACGACCTTTATGATTCCAACGGCAAGTACGACATGTCCGGCTGCTCAAACATGCAGACGAACAACATCTGCGACCACGATCCGTATTCGAAGTACCTCTGGGGCTGGACTCAGCCGCAGCTCGTCACCGACAAGAACACGGAAGAAACCATCAGCATCGAACTGAAGCCGATGGAAGATACCGGCGACTGCCTCATCATCGCCAGCTCGTTCAACGGCACGGCCCTCGACGAGTACCTGATGGTCGAATACTATACCCCGACCGGTCTGAACGAAGCCGACGCCAAGCGCAAGTACGAATCCTGGCAGGGCATCGACGGGTCCGGCCTCCGCATCTGGCATGTCGATAAGTGCGTGAACGTCACCAAGCTCGTCAACACGACCGATTCGTCCGGCAAGCCGACGGTTTCGTCCTATTTCGATCCGAACCCGGCCGAAACCATCGAGACCGAGGGCGAAGGCGACGATCAGACCATTCTGGCCGACGTCAAATGCGAATTCCCGGACCAGGATTCGAAAGCGGATTACTATTCCTGCTTTACCACGAACGCTTCGTCCTCTTCGACTTCGTCTTCCTGGGATGCCCCCGGCGCGGATATCAGCAATTTCTATATCCGTCCGGAACTCGAGCTCTTGCGCGCCACGAAGGTTGCCGGTCAGAATAACCCGACTTCCCCGAGCGTTTATCCGACCGCCGCGGATCTTTTCACTGCGGAAGAAGGAAAGAACTCGTTCGGCACGGCCGACGACGCTTACTCCGATTTCCAGTTCTACAACTACGCCGAGAACGTCGGATACGATCCGGACGATACGACCTTGAAGAACACGGCCCATCTCCAGCTCCCGTATACAATCCACGTGGATTCCATCGGAGAGACCGCCAAGATCACGTTGACGAAGAAGGCTTCTTCTTCGACGGTAGCCTAGTTCCGTTCATCCGTTTTATCCGCATCAGGCAGGAAGGCCCGTCCTTCTTGCCTTTTTCTTTTTGTTTCTTTATGCTTGTTACGCGAGAAAGGACGGAAAAGAGGTATGGATAAGAAAAAACTGGTCGGGCGCCTCTTCGTCTGGTTCGGCATCCTCGTCATCGACGCCGTCCTCTTTTTCGTCTATTATTATCTCCACATCATCGCTTCCGCCAATCCGCCCGCGATCGGCCCGAGCGTGGCCGAAGGCCTTTTCATCTGCGGCATGGTGACGCTGCTATTGGGCGGGCTGTACCTCGTCGCGTACTACGGGATGTTCGACATGCTCTATTACGGGACCCGCTCGGTCTTCTCGCACATGAACCCGCATTACGATTCGACTTCGCACGAGGATTATCTCGAATTCATCCATTCCAGGAAGGAATACCGGAAATACAACCGCCCGTATTTCTGGCCGTTCCTCGTCGAAGGGCTTTTGTTCCTCTTGGCGACCCTGATCCTGTATTTCGTTTATTTTTAGTCCCGGTTTTTTTCGCTTGACGAAATTCTTAAAATAATGAACAAGGTAATCGCTTTTTCAAGAAGATAACCGTAATTTTTTTATTTCCGCGGATTCCCACCCCGTTAAAAATGTCTTGCATTCCGTGAAAAAGAATTATATATTTGGGTTATCCATTTTGGAAAGGAGAAATTTATCCATGAAAAAGAAAGGTTTGTTGCTTGCATCCGTGTTAGCGACTGCGATCATGCTCGCTTCCTGCGGACAGACAACCTCGGTGACCGTCACTTCGTCGGAAGGTGGCGTTTCCGAGTCTTTGGAGTCTTCGGAGTCTTCGGAATATGTCGCTCCGACCCTGGCGACCGGCGCGCAGTCCTATGTCGATGCGGACTATGCCCAGAAAGAGGAAATCTTAGGTATGCTCGAAGGCTATGCCATGAAGAACTACCTCGCCGGTATGCCGCTTTACGACGACGGCGGTCTGACGATGTACAATCCGCGTATCACCAAGGGCACGGACACCTACATCAAGAACTACGGCTTCTCGATCTTAAGAGACGGCTCCATCACGGCCGATCTCTCGGGCGAAACGGTCGACGCGTACAAGAGATACTTGCACTCCGCGGAATCCAACGATCCGCAGACGATCGCGGCCCTCAATTCCCAGGACAACCAGGTTTCGGATCTGAACAGCTACATCTCCTCCGGTTACTACGGCACCCGTCTGAACAGCAAGAAGGACGGATACGAATGGTACGGCGTCCTGACGTATAAGAAACCGGCTGCGGTCATCACTGGCAGCGATGGTACGGTCACGGTCAAGGACTATGACGAACTCACTTCGAGCGAAACCCATTCGACCTGGCGTTACTACGTCCGTACGGGCGAACAAGGCGGTGTCGCTTTCCGTTCGGCTTCTTCGAAGTCCGACCGCAAGGCGTTCGACGGCCGTTACGCGACCCTCGACGATTACATCTACGGCTGGAAGGCCCTGTTGAACGGCGCGAACAACTACTACCGCGGCTCCGAATTCGCTTCCCAGACCGGTTCTAGCGCGATTGTCGGCGTCTCGGATTACTTCAAGGTGACCCAGCAGGCGGCCGGAACCAACCCGACAGACGCGGCGAAACTCGCTGCCGAGGAAACCGACGCGGCGAAAGCTGCTTGGGACAAGGTCGGCATCAAGGGCGGCAAGGACAGCACGGGCGATTACATCGATATCACCTGGGGCGCTCCGATGACCCGCTTCTACGCGATGTATCATACCACCGATTCCTCCTATGCTCCGGTTCCGAAGGATTTCTTCAAACTGGTCGGAGCTTCGGCTTACGAAACTTCTTCCAACGACGGCTCTAATTCGATCATCGATAACACTCTATCCTTCGGCCCGTATTATCTCGATACCTGGGATGCCGGACAGACCATCACTTTCAAGAAGAACGACAAATGGTGGGAAGTCAAGGAGAATTCTTCTCTCTACACCATTCCGGGCGTCCACATCGCGATTCTGACGGCGGCGCAGACCGACGATAACGCGGTCTTCAACGAATTCCTGCACGACAAGCTCGACTCGGCCAGAATTCCGACGGCTTTCGTCAACCAGTACAAGTCCGATCCGAGAACCGTCTCGGTTCCGGGTTCCACCACTTGGAAGCTGAACATGAACACGACCACTCAGGAACAGTGGAACGCTCTGTTCGGAACGAACGGCTCGATCCAGAAAGGCACGGACAACGCGTACAAGGTCAAGCCTTGGATGTCGAACAAGAACTTCCTCAACGGTCTGTATTTCTCCATCGACCGCAATACGTACGCGAACAACTTCGGCCGCAACCCGGCTCTCGAATACTTCGGCAACGGCTATCAGATTAACCCTGAAATCGGTCTCGCTTACAACGATACTGTCGAACACAAGAAGAACATGGAAGACTTCTGGGGCGATACGATTAGCACCGGCGGTTACGATTTGAACTTATCCGAGGAATTCTTCACGGATGCCATTTCCGAACTCGAAGCGGCCAGCTCCATGCCGAGAGACGGCAAGCTGACCATCGATATCTGGTGGCAGACCCAGGCTCAGGCCAAGACGGAAGGCGATCCGCTCGCGAAGTATATCCAGGATGCTTTCAACGCCGCTTCCAAGGCTGCGGGCAAGACCTACACGCTCACGGTCAACAACTCGGCGGGCGCTGTCTGGTCCGATGTCTACTACAAGCACCTGATGGTCGGTGATTTCGATCTCGGCTTCGGCTCTATTTCCGGCAACGCTCTCAACCCGCTGAACTTC
>CAYUFI010000046.1:0-9701 GCA_964444175.1 uncultured Clostridiaceae bacterium
AAGCATGAAAATCGCGGTGTATCCGGGATCGTTCGATCCCATCACGGAAGGCCATATTGACATCATCCGCCGCTCGCTGGCCCTGTTCGACAAGGTCTACGTCGTCGTCGCGAACAATTACGCGAAGAAGTATCTTTTCAGCGAGGACGAGCGCATAAAGCTCGTCAAAGAGTCTTTGAAAGGCATGAAGAACGTCGAGGTCGTCAAAGGCGAAGGCCTCCTCGTCCGCCAGGCGGAAGCCCTGCACGCGAACGCGATCGTCCGCGGGCTGCGCGTCGTCTCGGATTACGAATACGAGGTCGAGGTCGCCGAGGTCTACCGTTACCTCGCCCCGGAGATCGAGATCCTGTTCCTGTTCGCCAAGAAGGAATTCACGTTCGTCTCCTCCTCGAGGATCAAGGAAATCTATTCTCTGGGCGGGGACATCTCGAATCTCGTCCCGGATCCGGTCATGAAGGCGATGGACGAAAAGAAAAAGAAGCACGCCGAAATCTCGGGGAAGTAAGGAAGCTTGGACGCGGACAAATCCTGTCCGCGTTTTTTATCCGGGAGGCGTGCGGCGCTCCGTTTCGGCTTAGACTTATTCTGCACAGATAAAGGAGTAAAACTCATAGGGCGGTTTCAGAAGAAAAGAATAAGGAGAGGACCCGAGCGCAACGCCTGCTCTACCGCAAGAAAGAGTACAAGGCGCTGAGCATCCTGCTTAGTTTCGAGAACGACGATGACATCCTCTCCACCCTGAAGAAAAGCGGAAGGGTCGCCGCGTTCGTCCGCGAGAAGGCGGAAAGGGAAGGCCTGAACAAGGGATTTGTCAAGGGAACGGCCGCCGTCCGGACGTTTCCGCCGAGCAAAAGGCCTACGACGACAAATACGGGAATTCCGAATATAGGAAACGCATCCCCAGAAGGATTACCGAAGCCCGGGAGAGGGCAATGATCCTATCTATCCTTCTAAATCCACCCCTTCTTCTCCTTCGTGAATCGAAAAGCATCTGGACCGCAAGGATCAATAAACCCGTTTAGAAACGGACGAAAAAAGCATGAACCGCGAAGGCTCATGCTTTTTGATTTATGCGTTTAACCCCGGTGGGAAGGAAGGATCGAAGCGGTGCTTCTGGTCCCTTCGTAGGTGACTCCGAAGAACTTCATCAGACCGGTCTGGACCTGGGTCTTGGTGTTGTCTCCGCCGTCATCGTCGACGAAGTCGAGATAGACCTTGGCGATGTGGAAGTTGACGTCCGCTTCGCCCGTGACATCGTCATCGACCGTGGTAAGCGGCAGGACGGACTCGTCAATCTGGGAGGACGGACGGAACCACATGAGCGAGGTCGGAAGCGATTCGGCGACCGGGAACTGGTTGGTTTCCGCGCCCTGGTCGATTTCGCCGGAATCCGGATACGACTTGATTTCCTTTCTCCAGGCTTCGAAGACCTGCGAACCCGCTTCGCTGAGCGTCGCGAACATGGTCTTGGACAGCTTGTAGTAATCGTACCAGTCGTCGTCCGTGTCGTACTTGCTCTTGCCGGAATCGTCATCGGTGACGCCGGTGTTCATGATGTAGACCGGAACCGAATCCGCGTTGGAATCGACGTAGGCCTGGATGCCTTCTTCCGAACCAGCGGACGTGTTGTCCGCGGAGAAGAGGACGGCGAATCCGTCCGTGTCGGTCCCTTTGTCGAGCGCGTCGATCTTTTCGGTCAGTTCGTTATAGGAGATGCGGTTGTACATGTAGTACTTGACCTTGTCAGCTTCGGCGGTCGCGTTCTGGATGGCCCGGGAAATCGGGGAGATGCATAAGACGATGGCGACGACGACACCGACGAGAATGACGACCTGGAACCAGGCGGTGGACTTCATCCAGCCCCAGATGCGATCGAGAATTTTTTTCATAAGCGGCTCTTCCTCTCTAATTGTTTACTTGATTATTTCTATATGAAATAAGCCTTTGTTATCTTATCATTCCCAAGGCGGTTAATTCAAGGATAAGCGGAGCCTACTCGGATTTCTCCGGGGCGTTCTCTTTTTCTTCCTTTTCGACCGGGAAATAGAGGGCGAGGACCTTCTTAGCGAACGCCTTCGCGTCGGCGATGTCCTGTTCATTCGGACGGCCCTTCTTGAAGCCGAGCCAGCGCCCGTAGCAGCGGAAGGATTCGTCGGTCACCGGGATCTGCTTCTGCTCGGCGGCGTACTTGATTTCCTTATTGGCGTCGTCGTTCTTGAAGTTGGTCGAGAACGGCGTGACGGCCTTGACCTTTCCCGGGTCGAGAGAGGAGAGGAAGCGCTGGAAGGCCTTATCGAGGCTTCCGTAGTACTTTCCGGTCCCTAAGAAGATCAGGTCGTAGGTCTCTTCAATCTTCGGATCTGACGAGATGTCGACAGCCTTTACTCCGGCTTCTTCGGCGATTGCCTCGGCGATCTTCTTCGTGTTTCCGGTCTTGGAATAGTAATATACCCCGATTTTCATGATTTTTCCCTTCTTTCAGACGTATTCGATAGCGCCTTCCATTCTAGCGCGGACAGGTGTCCGGATAAAAGAAAAATTCCCTTGCGGGAATCGTTTTTCAAGAATGGTGCCCCTAGTCAGAATCGAACTGGCGATTCGTCCTTACCAAGGACGCGTTATACCACTTAACTAAAGGGGCGTGCTCCGCCTTCAAACGGCGCTCTTAAATATTAGTATGGTTTTCCGTGGTTGTCAATCGCTAAAAGGCCAAAAACGAAAGAAAAACGAAAACTCTGTTCTGAGAAGATTTCCGTTCAATAAATCCGCCCGCGTCCTTCTTGATTCGGAAAGGGAACATGCTACAATGATGGTGCCTAGAAGGCTGTGTGCGTTTCCGACATGATAATATCGGGGGCGGGTTACTTAGGTCGGTGTTGAAAGCCCTTCTTGCAAAGGGAATCCTGAAGATCTTCGTCATGCTCCCACCTTGTAAAAGAGGGAATATGTGGGCTTTCTAGGCTTTTTTTATGCCTTATTCCGTTAGGACGCGGACTTGATTTTAACTCGGCCCCTCTTCATAATTTAAGTGATTCATCCGTTTCTTATCGATAGAAAGGATTTAACTGAATATGACCAATGAAGAACTGGCGATTGCCGCCATCCGTGCAACCTGCCTCGACGGTACGAACAACGCGAAGTCCGGACACCCGGGCATGGCGCTTTCGTCCGCTCCCATCCTCTACACGCTGTTCACGAGGCACCTTGTCAGCGACCCGACCCACCCGAACTGGATCAACCGTGACCGCTTCGTCCTCTCGGCCGGCCACGCCTCGATGTTGCTCTACACGGTGCTGCATCTGGCCGGATACAACATCACCAAGGAAGACCTCAAGTCCTTCCGCAAGCTCAACAGCCGCACCCCGGGTCATCCGGAAGTCGGACATACGCCGGGCGTCGACGCCACCGCGGGTCCTTTGGGACAGGGCATCGGACAGGGCGTCGGCATGGCGGTCGCCGAGACGATGCTCGCCGCGCGCTATCCGGAAGGAAACAAGCTTTTCAACCACTACACCTACGTCCTCTGCGGCGACGGCTGTCTGGAGGAAGGCGTCTCGCAGGAAGTGATCGCCTACGCGGGAGCGCAGAAGCTCAACAAACTCATTCTCATCTACGATTTTAACCGCGTCACCCTCGACGGACCGCTCTCCGATTCGTCGGTCGAAGACACGGCCAAGCGCTTCGAAGCGGACAACTGGTCCGTCTTGCGCGTCCGCGACGGAAATTCCGTTTCGGAGATCGACAGGGCTCTGACCGAGGCGAAGAAATCTACCGATAAGCCGACCCTCATCATCGTCAACACCGTTATCGGCTACGGCACTCCGAACCAGGGGACGAACAAGGTTCACGGGGCTCCGGTCGGGGAGGCCGACGCGGAAGCGGCCAAGAAATTCTACGGGTACGATTACGCCCCGTTCGAAATCCCGGACGAAGTCTACCTGATGTTCCGCAATTCGTTCGTCGCCCGCGGCGTCAACGCGTTCCGCGTCTACGAGAACACGGTCCGCAACTACAAAAAGAATCATCCGGACGAAGCGAAGTTCCTCGAGACCACGTCCATGAACGACGTCTCGCCGTATCTTCTCAAGGACACCGACAGCGTCCCGACCGATAAGGACGAAGCGACACGCGTCTCTTCTGGACACGCGCTGAACGTCTTCGCCAAGGAACTGCCGAACCTCGTCGGCGGCTCGGCGGACGTCGCTTCCTCGACCAAGACGAAGATCGACGGGGAAGCGGTCTATCTCCCGGAAAACCGCGCGGGAAGGAACATGAACTTCGGCATCCGCGAGTTCGGTATGGCGTCGATCCAGAACGGTATGCTGCTGCACGGCGGGCTCAGGACCTACGTCGGCACGTTCTTGGTCTTCTGCGATTACATGAAGCCGGCCATCCGCATGGCGGCCCTCTCCCATATCCCGGGCATCTACGTCCTGACGCACGATTCAATCGCCCTCGGCGAAGACGGCCCGACGCATCAGCCGATCGAACATCTGGCGATGCTGCGCTCGATTCCCAACACGGACGTCATCCGTCCGTGCGACGCGAAGGAGACCTTCGCGGCCTGGAAGCTCGCGCTCGAATCGACCGACCATCCGACCTGCCTGATCTTCACCCGCCAAGCGGTGCCGCAGCAGCCGGATTCGAATTACGAAGGCGTCCGGAAAGGCGGATACGTCATTTCCAAGGAAAAGGAACGCGTCGATTTCACCTTGATCGCCTGCGGCTCAGAAGTCGGTCTCGCCGTCGAGGCGCAGAAGGCGCTCCTCGCCGACGGAATCGATGTCCGCGTCGTCTCGCTCCCGTCGATGTACCGCTTCGACAGGCTGTCCAAAGACGAACAGGACGCCGTTTTCGGAACGGACTATGCGCACCGTCTCGCGATCGAAATGCTCTCTTCCTTCGGCTGGTACCGTTACGCCGCCCACGTCATGGGCATGGATACGTTCGGCGCCTCCGGCAAGGGCAACGAGGTCACGGCCTATTTCGGCTTCACGGCTTCGAACGTCCGCCGCGTCGTCGCGGACCTGGTCTGGAAGAAGTAAATCCTGAAAAAGGGAATTCGGCATGCAAAAAGGAGAGATTCCGCAAAGGGTCTCTCCTTTTTCACTGAATTTTTTGATTTCAATTCCGGCGGGAAGAAAGGAATTCCTCCGTCCCTTCCTTGAGGCGCTTCAAAGCGTCCTCGATGATCGAAGACGGGGAAGCGACGTTGATGCGGATGAACTGCTCTCCGCCTTTCCCGTAGACTTCTCCCGACTGGACGAAGAGACCGGTCTTCCTGCGCAGGAATTCCGCGTAGGTCTTCGCGTCGCTCTTCAGGGCGGAGACATCGATCCACACGAGGTAGGTCGCGTCGCCGTGGACCGGTTTTAAGACCGGGATTTCCTTTTCGACGAAGGAAATCAGATGGTCGCGGTGATCGAAGAGGACCTTCCGGCATTCTTCGTACCAGGCGCGTCCCTCCGTCAGGGCGACTCTTGCGGCGATCGAGGCGAACACGTTCGGTTCGGCGACTTCGTCCGTGTTGATCTGACGGACGGCTTTCTTCCTCAACTCTTCGTCCGGGACGACGAGCAGAGCGGACTGGATTCCGGCGAGATTGAAGGCTTTCGACGGGGAAATGGCGGTGATGGAGTGGCTCCGGTTGACTTCGTTCACGGAAGCGTACGGGACGTAGGCCGTGCCCGGACGGGTGATCGGACCATGGATCTCGTCCGAAAGGACGACGACTCCGTATTTATCCGCGAGTTCGCCGATGCGGGCGAGCTCCTCCTTTGTCCAGATCCGCGAGACCGGGTTGGCCGGGTTGCAGAGGATGAGCATCTTCGTCTTTTCGTCCGCGAAGGCCTGTTCGAGATGCTCGAAATCGATGGAATACTCTCCGTCCCTATAAATCAGAGGGACTTCGTAAGGAATCCTCTTATTGTTGACGACCGAATTGAAGAAGATGTTGTAGTTCGGTGTGAGCAGAACGACCTTGTCTCCTTCGGAAGTGAATTTGCGCACGGACGAAGAGAGGATCGGGACGACCCCGGTCGCGAACGCCATCCATTCCTCCTTCATCTCGAAGCCGTAATAGTCCTTCCAGAAGGAAATGTAGGCCTCGAAGAACGAGCGGTCCGGATACGTGTATCCGTAGATGCCTTCCTCGGCGCGCTTTTTCAAAGCTTCGACGATTTCCGGCGCGGTGCGGAAATCCATGTCGGCGATCCAGAGCGGGAGTTCGCCTTCCTTCACGTCCCACTTGACGCTGCAGGTATCTCTCCTGTCGACGATGGTTTCAAAATCGTATTTCATAGCCGTCTAGTTTTTCTGCTCGATGACGGTCTTCTTCGGATCAATGCCGGCGTCCGGATCGAGGATGAGCTCCCCGATCTTCCCGCAGCGGACCGTTCCGGAAATCGGGTTCTTCACCGAATCGATCGGAGTCCGGACGTCCGCGTCGATGTTTGAGCAGTATTCGAAGATCAGATCAGAGCCCGGCAGGATGCGGCAGTTCACGAGCTTGACATGGTCCATGTAGCAGAATCCCTGGTGGGAAGTGATCGTGCAGTTGACGAGGGTGATGTTCTTCGAGTTCCAGGAGAAATACTCCCCGTTGATGACGGAATTCTCGATGAGAACGTTCTCGCAGTTCCAGAAGGCGTCCTTCGAGTTCAGAACCGAGTCGACGACGTGGATGTTCTTTCCTCCGTCGAACGGGTAGTTTCCGTCGAGCTTGAGGTTCTTCACTTCGAAATTTTCCCCGTTGAATCCGAGGTAGTCGCCTTTGGCCGTGACGTTCTCCATCCTGACGTCCTGGCAGTTCCAGAGGGTCTCAAGGGCGTTATGGAAGACGGTGTCCCGGATAACGATGTCCTTGCAGCGACGGAATTCCTTCGGGGCGATGATGTCGAGATTGCTGAATTCGGACGAGTCGGTGTACCAGATGCCCGAGCGCGACATCTCCAGGAAAGTGCAGTGGCTCACCTTGTGGCCTTTGCCGTACCACAGCGGATATTTCCAGCCGAAGGTCGTGTTCGTGACGACGAGGTTCCTTCCTTCTTTTAAAGGCGACTCCCCGTCGTCGAAAAGACACGAATCTACTTCCGCATCCTCGAGGCGGAACAAAGCGCGCTCGCCGGTCAGATGCTCGTTCTGAATTTTTCTCATTGTTTAACTCCTGACGTTTTCTTACCTTCAATAAGGCGTACAGAAACATTATAGGGCATCGGCTTTTTCCTTTCTTCCGAATTGCTCCGGAACAAAGGGGGATTCTTCTTTTCGCGAAAATTCGTCAAAGTATTAAAACTATATTGTTAACGCTTACACTCTATTATTTTATTCGCTGAAGAGGGGACAATTTTTCCCCGAAAGACGAAATAACTTCTGTTTTTCTTCAACGGATGATACGCTAAAGTCGGACGGGAAACCGCCTGAATTTAAAGGAGTTCATGACTTTCATGAAAAGAGCAGCAGGTGTCCTGCTTCCGGTCTTCGCTCTGCCGAGCCGGTACGGAATCGGGACGTTCGGGCGCGAAGCCTATAATTTCGTTAAGAAACTGAGCGAGGCGGGCCAGAGCTATTGGCAGATGCTTCCACTGAATCCTACTTCCTACGGGGATTCCCCGTACCAGTCTTTTTCCGCTTTTGCCTTGAATCCGTATTTCATCGATCTCGACATGTTGAAGAAGGAGGGATATCTCACTTCCGAGGATCTGAAGCCTCTGAACCACCACTATTCGAGAAGAATCGATTACGGCGAACAGTACAGCAAACGCTTCCCAATCCTGAAGAAGGCCTGCGCAAAGGCCTATCCGGAACAGGAGGAGGAAATCAAGCGTTTCGCCCATCTGAACGCGTTCTGGCTCGGGGATTACGCGATGTTCATGATTCTGAAGAACATGCATAACGGCGCGAGCTGGCAGGAATGGGAACGCAAGTACCGCGTCCGCAAGAAGTTCGCCCTTGACAAGGTCAAGGCGGAACACATGGAAGAGTACCACTTCTGGCTCTGGACGCAGTACACGGCCTATAAGCAGTTCACGCGCTTAAGGGCCTACGCCAAGCGCAAGGGCATCCGCATCATCGGGGACATCCCGATCTACGTCGCGATGGATTCGGCCGACGTCTGGTCGAACTACACGATCTTCCAGCTCGATTCCTGCCGCCGTCCCGTGAAGGTCGCCGGCGTGCCGCCGGATTATTTCTCCAAGACCGGACAGCTCTGGGGCAACCCGCTTTACAATTACGACAAGATTCTCAGCAAGCACTGCCTCTGGTGGAAGAGAAGGGTCAAAAAGTGCTCCGCGTACTTCGACGTGCTCCGCATCGACCACTTCCGCGGATTCGAAGCCTATTACGCCATTCCTTACGGCGCGAAGACCGCCGAGCACGGCGAGTGGATTAAAGGCCCGGGCATGAACCTTTTAACCGCCATCGAGCAGGCCGGCGGGAAGAAGATGGAATTCATCGCCGAGGACCTCGGAATTTTGACGCCGGAAGTCGAGAAGCTCAAGACAGATATCGGCTGGCCGGGACTCGTCATCTACGAGTTCGGCTTCGATCCGTCGGACACGCAGTATAAGAACGGCTATCTGCCGGAAAACTACAAAGAAAACTGCGTCGCCTATCCGGGAACTCACGATAACGACACGCTCGTGCATTTCTTAAAGACCGCCGATCCGGTCACGCTGAAACCGTTCATCTACCGCTATCTAGGCGTCAAGGACGACGCCTCCGCGCGGAACGAGATGCTGAAACGCCTCTATTCTTCCAAAGCCGACACGGTCATCCTGCTGATGCAGGACGTCCTCGGCGAAGACGACATGAGGATTAACACGCCGGGAACCGCTTCGGGCAACTGGACGTACCGTCTCGCTAAGGATTACGACCGCGACGAAACCTGGGTTAAGAACCTGAAGTCCCTGACCGAGGAGTCGAAGCGCAGCCGCTGACACGTAGCGGAAACCGGTCTATAAAGCAGGGCATCCGTCCTGCTTTTTCCTTCTACGAGGAACATGGTAGAATATCCGCGAATGAAACGCCCGGATTTTCCTATCGTCTTAGAGGACGAACATCTCTTGATTGCCGACAAGCCTTCGGGCCTGTTATCGATCCGCGCGCCCGGTTACGACGGGCCGACTTTTTACGGGGAGGTGCGCGATTACCTGATCAAGCGTTACGGGAAGTACGCCAAGGTCTTCATCGTCCACCGGCTCGATAAGGACACCTCGGGACTGATGGTCTTCGCCAAAGATTTTGAAACCAAGGAGCGGCTGCAGGCCCTGTTCGAAGAGAAGAAGGTCGTGCGGCGGTACCAGGCCGTGCTCTCGAGGCCGCTCGAAAAGAAAGAAGGACGGATCGTCCAGTATCTCGCCGAGGACCGTTTCCACAATATGTATGCCGCTTCGAAGAATAAGAAAGGGGCGGTCGAGGCTGTGACGGACTATAGGGTCGTCAGCGGCGGGAAGAACCCGAAGGTCGAGATTCTGATCGAGACCGGGAAAAGGAACCAGATTCGCCTCGCCTTTTCCTCTCTCGGCTCGCCGATTCTCGGGGACAGAAAATTCGGAGGGGACAGATGCTCGCGCCTGATGCTCGCGGCGACCGAGCTCGACTTACGGGCTTATAAGGACGATAAGGCGTACGATGCATTTTCGCCGAAATGTCTATTTTAAAAAAATATACGGATGTTTATCATAAGTTTGAAAGCAAAG
>CAYUFI010000047.1:0-9271 GCA_964444175.1 uncultured Clostridiaceae bacterium
CGGCTCTCCTTTCGTTCCGGAATGAAACAGGAAATGAAAATCGAACTATCCCACATCAGCAAATACTATCAGGACGGGGAACGGTCCGCGAAAGGACTCGAGGACGTTTCTCTGTCCTTCGAGACGGATTCGTCCTTCGTCGTCGTCACGGGCGAAAGCGGCGCCGGCAAGAGCACGCTGTTCCACGTCCTGACCGGGACGCTGGATTTCGACGACGGAGAGATCACTTTCGACGGCAAGCCCGTTTCCGGTCTTTCCGACGAGGAGAAAGCCAGGATTTACCGGGAGAACATCGCCTTCGATTTCCAGGAATACAACCTGGTCGAAGGGTTCTCCGCCGCGGAAAACATCGTCCTCTCCCTGACCAAGGCCGGTTTCGGCCTCCAGGAAGCGAGGAAAAAGGCGGACGAAGTGCTCGATACGGTCGGACTGTCCTCCCAGAAGAGGATGAAGGTGGCGAAACTCTCCGGCGGGGAACGCCAGAGGGTGGCCATCGCCCGCTGCCTGGCTTCCGAAGCAAAGGTCCTGCTGTTCGACGAGCCGACCGGGAACCTCGACCCCGACACGTCGAAGGAAATCGTCGACCTGATCAAGAAACTGCAGGGCGGCCGCCTGATCCTGTTCATCACGCACGATTTCTCCTTAGTCAAGGACGCGGCGACCCGCCACATCGTGATGAAAGACGGGAAAGTCGAAAGCGACACGGTTCTGAAAACTCCGGAAAAAGCCGGGAAAAACATAGAGAGAACCGAGAAGCATCCCACTCCGAAGCGCTCCCTGCTGTACTCTTCGTCCTTATTCGCCTTCCGGCGTCCGTTCCGTCTGTTCATCACTTTCCTCCTCCTCTTGGTCAGCGCGATCGGGATCTATTTCGGCTGCTACGGCATCGCTGAACTGAACCGGACGATGAACCTGAAAAGCACGGAGACCGCCGGATCGGGATACGGGAACGAAATTGCCTACGTCAAGAGGAAAAACGACGCACAGAATCCGGATTTCACGGAGGACGGGGAGAGCGTCTTCTTCGACAACGGGGACCTGCTTTCCTATTTCGGGGAAGTCTGTTTTTCGAACGAGCGGATGGGGCTCGACAGTTTTACAGATTCCTCCCTGAGCAAGTACCGCTACACCTACCGGATTTCCGCTCCTTCCCCGATTGAAATCGACGGCACGTTCTATACCGCTCCGGGAACGGTTTTGGGCAAACCGATTGACCTGTACTACTACTCCGGCCTTTCCACGAGTTTCAAGAATTCGGGAGAATACACGGAGATTAGGCCTTATCTAGGAAAGAGTTTCTATTTTTATCCTAAGAAGGAAATGGAGTCCGTCACCACGGGCACCATTTCCAAAAACGACTCCTACGCGAATCTGTGCTCCAGCGTGTTCGAGGATCTGAACGAACAGGTCTACATCTCCCACGTGTATTTCACTTCTTCGCCGAAAGTCCTGTACGACACGACGGCCCTGATGTTCGGAAACGCGGAAGATTTCCGTTCGTACTATCAAAAGATCGACGAAGGGTTCCTGGAACTCAGCAAGCAGGATTTAGGGGACTACACCGACAACGGTTACCTCGTGAGCCGGATTTTCAGATATCCGTCCTCCCTCATCGTCAAAAAAGGAGAGCAGTTCCTCAAGCTCAGCGGGCTCCCGTCCGAATCCGTAAGGGAAAAACTCGCTGGAAAGCTCGCGCTTCCCCTGTCCGCGGAAGCGGATTTCGATTCGCTCGAACTCCGGTACGGAAGCTACGTCTGCAAAGGCAGCGACTTCGGAATAAAGAACGCCGTCTTCGATTCGAACGTCCCCGAAGGATGTTATTACGGCGGCTTCAGCCGGATGTATCAGCTGCGCAGAGAAGAAAAGACCGTCGGAAGGATTTACGCGCCGGGCGAAAAAGAAGCGCGGAGCCTGGCGGACAGTTACGCGGACAACGCGTCCTACCGGCTCGATTACCTCGAGGCGTTCCATCAGGAGACCGTCCGTTCCGGACTGATCGACCTTTTGACGAATCTCTCGATGTTCGCCGCGATTCTCGCCGCGGGCCTCGCCGCTTACTTCCTCTTCCGCCTCGTTCAGTTCCTGCTCGGACGGTTCTATTACCGGAAAGGGGCGGACGAGAAGGTCCTCTCCGACATCGGGTATACGTCCAAGGACATGCTGGAAATCAACCTGATTCAATTCGTGAGCGTGATGACCGTCTCCGTCCTACTGACCCATCTGCTCTTAACGCATTTCATTCCGGATGCGGTGGCCGATTACGCGCTCTATCCTTATATTTTCATTTTCGGAATCCTCTTATCGTACGCGGTGAGCGTCTACGTCAGCCGTCCGGCAAGGAAGCACCGCCGAAAGGAGAGACACCATGATTAAAGCGGAACATATCACCAAGACGTACAATCCCCGCACGAGAAAGGCCCAGACCGTCCTTCTGGACGCGTCGTTGGAACTGCCGGACAAGGGGCTTGTCGCCATCGTTGGTCCTTCCGGAAGCGGAAAATCGACCATCCTCAACGCCGTCGGCGGATTGATTTCCTATGACGGGAAGATCCTCTACGACGGACACGAGGCGGAGATCGAGAAGTACCGGAGGGAAAACATCGGATACATCTTCCAGGATTTCCTCATCTTCGATTCCCTCTCCATCCGCGACAACATCCGGATCGGGCTGCAGCTTTCCGGAATCTATTCGGAAGAAGAGATCAGTAAGCGCGTGGACGTGCTGTTAAAGGCGGTGTCTCTGAAGGTGAACAGCAGGAGAAGCGCCGGCGCCCTTTCGAGCGGACAGAAGCAGAGGGTGGCCATCGCCCGCGCCCTGGCGAATAACCCGCGCATCCTTCTGGCGGACGAGCCGACCGGGAATCTCGACAGCGAGAACTCGGTCCGAATCATGAAGATCCTGAAGCGGCTGAGCCGGGACCGCCTGGTGGTTTTGGTGACGCATAACGAGAACCTGGTCCATCTGTACGCGGACGAGGCGTTCCGCATTGAGGAGAAAAAGTTCCGCGAATTCCCGCCGGAGGAATGCCCTCTCGACGAAGCGTACGCGGAACTGGACCGTTCGCTTTCCCTGCCCGGGGAAGAAAAGGAATCCGTTCTGTCATCCGGGGAAAAGAAGGAAACGGAATGGAAGAAGGAGGAACTCGTCTCTTCCGCTTTGAACGTGACGCTCTATTCGAAGGGACCTTCGTCCCGAAAGGTCACGCTGGTCGAAAAGGACGGGAAGCTCTACGTCCTGGGCGAGAACGTCTCCCTCGTCCGGGAAGAGGATCTGAACGGACTCCTGAAAGAAGATCAGAAAGAATCCGGGGATACGGAAAAAGCCGAGGGACGGGAAGAACCCGCCCCGGCCCCGCTCGATTTTACGCGCGCCAAAGAAAAACGCCCGTGGAAGGAGAATCCGTTCTTCCTGTCCTTAGCGGGAAAGAATCCTTTTAACGGCAGCTCCTACAAAGGAAAGAAGGGGGCGCGCTGGATGGAAATCCTGCTGTCCTTAATCCTCTTCGTCATCCTGAACGTCGGAGTCATCAGCATCCAGCAGGACATGGCCTCGCTGAAATCCCTGCCGAACGAGCAGAACGCGGTCATGCTGCGTCTGACCGATAAAAAGCGGAAGGAACTATTCAGCGACGAAAACGGAACCCACCGGCTGACCCTGTCCACCCAGGACATCCTGGACGACGTCAAGAACGAGGACAGCGCTCTGATCGGCGGGCGTTCGCTGGTCTACCAGATTATGAGCGACACGTACCGCATGAACGGCGGATACATTTATGGGAACAAAAGGGATTACGCCCACGTCAACGTGTTCCCGGCCATGACGTTCGTCTCGCGGTACGGGGAAGCCACCTGGCTCAGTGAGGATACGACGGATACCAACGCCGGGTTCCTTCCGATCGGGGAGTATTCCTCGGTCTATCCGGAACTGAAACGGTACGGGGAACTGAAGGACGACGAAATCGTCGTGGACGAAGAGACGCTGGATCTGTACAATCTGAAATTCGGGGATCCCGACGAAGCGATCGGAGCGAAGATCTACATCGAAAAACGAACACACGATCTTTACCGCACGAACGATTTCGAATATACGGTCAAAGCGGTATCGCATACGGGGATTCCGGCGATCTACGCGAGCGACGCCACGGCGCTCCGGTACACCGTCCGCTCGTTCAACACGCATACGATCCAAGGGAACGCCTATTCCTACTCCGCCACGGTCGATTATTTCGACAAGACCCATCTGAGCGATTCGGACGCCTATTTTCCTTCGTTCAAGGGATATAAGTTCGTGCGTTACGAGGACGCGGTTTCCTCGGACGAATACAATTTCAGCGGATTCAGCGGATCGTATGATAATCCGTTGACAGGACAGGAAAGCGGGGATGACTTCATTACAGGCTACCCGGTCGCCGTCATATCAGATTCGGTCCGGAACAGCTGGGAGGCAGGCTCCGTCGACATGAACGAAAAGGACTACCTTTTCTCCGGCTGCTTCTACGCTCCGAAAGAGGCTGCGGTCACCTACAAGTCCGATCCGGACGCGAAAGTGATGGCGTTCTACCCGGTCCGGCCGGAAAAAGGGAACAATATCGATTCCTTCGCGGAATTCTACCGCTGGATCGTCCTGGAAAAAGTCGAGCACAACATCGAGATTTCCGACGATTATAAAGAAGAAGGAATGAACGACCATTCCGTCACGCTCCATCTCCCGACGGGTCTGACGGATACCTTCAAGGGCGTCTCCTTCCAGCCGGGAGAAGGCGAATTTTCCCCGATCTACAATTACACCAACCGGAACAGCGACAAGACCCCCTATACGAACGAGTGGTCGCCCGCTTATACGAAAGAATGGAAGGAAGGCGAACCGTACGTAGGGGATATCGACGGGAAAGTGAAGATGTCTCGCGCTTCGTTCCTGAACCTGCTCGGGAGCATGTTCCCGAATCCGGAGGAAATCACGATGACGGCTGGCTCGAGCGCTTCCGACACCGCCCTCCACGATTATGAGAACGGAACCTGCTTCCTCTTATCGAAAGATCCGCAGAAGACGGTTCAGTATTATCAGAACAAAGGCGCCGGATACGAGGCGATGACCATCCATGACGCGAAAAGGCTCGCTTCGTCCTCGAAGATGATGCATAGCGCCCTGCCGTACATCATCACAATCGCGTCCATGTTCGCGGTCTTCCTGCTCTTCACAATCCTGAACGGCGTGGGACGGGTCAACTCCATCCGTTACTCCGTGGGCGTGCTGCGCTGCCTCGGCGCTTCTAAAGGAAGCGTGATCGAAGAAGAGATCGGATATGCGAGCGCGGATTATCTGCTGTACATGCTGATCCCGAACCTGATCCTCTATCTGCTGATGTCCTTCGTCAGCCTGGCGGGCCTGGGCTGGTTCCTCCCCGTCTATCTTCTCGCGCATTATCTGATCGTCCTGATTTCTTCGCTGATTCCTCTATCTGCCATGCTCCGGAAGAAGCCCGCGGGCATCCTCCGCTCGCTCAACTGATCCGGATTCTTCCCGCAAAGGAAAAGGATGCAAAAAGGGTTCCGCCCCTTGATGGAACGGAACCCTTTTTCAGTATTTAAGAGGGGAAACTACTTTCCCTGCGCGGCCTGCGCCGCGACTTCCGCAGCAAAGTCATCGACTCTCTTCTCGATGCCTTCGCCGACGTGGATCTTGTAGAACTTGACCAGTTCGGCCTTGTTTTCCTTCAGGACTTGTCCGACAGTCTTCGAGGAATCGAGGACATATTCCTGATAGGTGAAGACCTGGGTCTGGAAGTGCTTGCTGATACGGCCTTCGAGAATCTTCTTCTGGATGGCCTCCGGCTTCTTGGCGAAGCTCGGATCGTTCTTGGCGACTTCCTTCTCGACTTCGGTCTCGTGCTCGATATCCTTCGGGTCGACATTGCTTAAGGAAGCGTAGGTCGGGTTGTCCGAGACGACGCACATGGCGATGTTGTCGGCCAGCGTCGCGTCTCCGCCCTTGAGGATGACGAGCGAGGTGATCTGTCCGCCCATATGGACGTAGGAACCGAAGATTTCGTCATCGTTCTTCTTGACGATGAGGAAACGGCGGAACGCGAGCTTCTCGCGGATGCGGATGCCCGCTTCCTGGAGCAAATCGTTGACGGACTTGCCTTCAGCGTTCTTGCTGGCGAGAGCGGCTTCGTTGTCGGCCGGCTCGGAAGCGAAGACGATGTCGGTGATCTGTTTGACCAGTTCCTTGAAGATGTCGTTGGACGAGACGAAATCGGTCTCGCAGTTGACTTCGACGATGGCGGCCTTGTTGCCTTCAATCTTCAGACCGGTCAGACCTTCGGCGGCGATTCTACCGGCCTTCTTCGCGTTCTTGGCAATGCCTTTCTCGCGGAGATAGTCGATGGCCTTTTCAATATCGTTGCCGTTCTCGAGGAGAGCTTTCTTGCAGTCCATCAGGCCGGCGCCGGTTCTTTCGCGGAGTTCCTTGATTAATTCGATTTGGGATGCCATTTACTTCGCCTCCGGTTCGGACTGAGCGGGAGCAGCGGCGGCCGGGGTGGCGGCAGGAGCGGCAGCTTCCGAAGGAGCGGCAGCAGCGGCGACTTCCTCAGGCTTCTTGGCGAGCGGCTTGCGCGGAGCGAACTTGCGGGCCGGACGGGCGGAAACCTTCTTTCTTAATCTCTGTCCCTTGCGTAAGACCTTCTTGGCCTGACGCGCGTGATACTGATCTTCGCGGATTCTGCTCTTGATGAGCTTGTATTCTTCGTTGCGGTCGACACCCTTGATCAGGTTCGAGAAATCCGCTTCGTCCCCGTCTTCCTTGACGTGGGCATACTGGGCGTCTCCGCCCTTTCCTTCGACGATGGCGTCGGCTAAGATGCCGAGGATGAGCTTGATGGTCTTAGCGGAATCGTCGTTGGCCGGAATCGGATAGGTGACGGACTTCGGATCGGAGTTGGTGCCGATGATGGCGAACACCGGGATCTTCAGAAGCATGGCTTCGTGGACCGCGTTGTGTTCTTCCTTCGGATCGACGACGATCATCGCGTCCGGAAGCTTTCTCATTTCCTTGATGCCTTCGAGGTTGGCCGAGAGCTTGGCCTGGGTCTTCTTGGATTCGACGGCCTGCTTCTTCGGCATGGTGTCGTAGACGCCGTCGATTTCGAGCTGTTCGAGCGACTTTAAGAGCTTGGCGCGGTTGGCGATGACTCTGTAGTTCGTCAGCGTGCCGCCCAGCCATCTGCTGTTGACATAGAAGGAACCGGAACGGACCGCTTCCTCGAGGACCGCGTCCTTCGCGGCGTTCTTAGTACCGACGAAGAGGACCTTTCCGCCCTTTTCGACGATGCCCTTCAGGATTTCATAATCTTCGGCGATCTTCTGCGCGGTGATGTCCAGATTGATGATGTGGATGCCGGAGCGGATCGTGTAGATGTACGGCTTGAAAGCCGGCGACCAGGCTCTGGTCATGTGTCCGAAATGGGCACCGACCGAGAGTAATTCCTTGACCGAGACGATCGGCGCGTTCGGATCGTGAATGACCGCGGCCATCGAATCGGCGGCAGGAGCGACTTCGGAAGTTTCGGCTGCAGTGACAGCCGGGGTCTCCGTGACCTTCTGTTCTTCTTCGTTCATTTTTGAACCTCCATTTGTTAAGAACCTCCCCTACTTCGAAGGACAGGCCCAAGAATAACACCTAGATTGAGCAGTGAGATTGCAAGGACTAGCCCATCCCATCCATAGGGTGTGCATTTGCGTCCACCAGATAAAAAATGTCTGGGTTTACCGGACGCATTAAGTAATGTACCACGAACGGGGGCGGGAAACAATAAGAAGGCGAAAGAATAAGCCGATTTACCGTATGGATCTTGCGATTCTTTTCCCTCCGGTTCTTTTTTCCTTTGAAAGCAGGCGTTCTTCCCCGTATTTTTCTTCAAACTGGATAGAATGGAATCCGAGGAACCTTATAGATAGGAGGTTAGACGAACGTATGAGAATGCCCGTCCTTTTTTCCGGTCACGGAAGCCCCTTGATCGCTTTGGAAAACAATGAAATCACTAAAGAGATGAGGGCCGTCGGGGAACGTGTCGTCAGAGAATGCGGAAAACCGAAGGCGATCCTTTCCTTATCCGCCCACTGGTACACCCGTCGAACCTTTGTCCAGAGCAAGAACCCGCCCAAGCAGATCTACGACATGTTCGGATTCCCGAAGGAACTCTACGCCCTGAAATATCCGGTCAAAGGATTTTCCCCTCTGACCGAACTGGTCGAAGAGATTCTAGGAGAACAGGTTTCCGCCAACGACACCTGGGGCATCGACCACGGGACCTGGTCGGTCCTCGTCCATTTCTTCCCGAAAGCGGACATCCCGGTCGTCCAGCTCTCCATCAGCCGTTCCCTCTCCCCGAAGGAAAGCTACGAGCTCGGGAAGAAGCTTTCGATTCTCTCCGAAGAAGGCTATCTCGTCTTCGGCAGCGGCAACGTCGTCCATAACCTGTACCGGGTCGAATGGGACAATCCGGACGGAAGCGAAGCGACCCGCGCCTTCAACGAAGAAATCGTAGAGGCCGTCCTCGCGCGCGACGATCAAAAGATCCTCCGGTACGAAAAACTGAAATACGCTTCCTACGCCGTCCCGACCCCGGACCATTTCCTGCCGTTAGTTTACTGTCTCGGCGCGGCGGAAGGACGGGAGGCGGAAGTATTCAACGACGTCTGCAACCTGGGTTCGATCGCGATGACCGGCTTCCTCTGGCGTTAGATCCGGAGATTCTTCCCCAAAAAATCCACGAGAAAAGGCCTCCGTTACGGGCGCGGAGACCTTTTGTTTCTTCCTTACTTCGAGAAGACCTGCTTGATACGGGCCGCTTTTCCGGTGCGTCCGCGTAAGTAGAACAGCTTGTTTCTTCTGACCTTTCCCTTCTTGACGACGGTCACCGAAGCCACGAGCGGAGAGTTGTACGGGAAATTTCTTTCCACGCCGACCCCGTCGGACATCTTGCGGACCGTAAACGTCTTCGAGATGCCTCCGCCGCGAACGGCGATGACGACGCCTTCGAAGTTCTGAATACGGGATTTCCCGTTTTCGATGATACGGACCGCGACGCGGACGGTATCGCCGGAACGGAAGTCAGGAAGATCGTGTCTGAGCTGGGAAGCGTTGATCTCTTCGACCAAGTTCTTGTTCATGCTTATTCTCCTTCCTATGGGTAAAGTGTACTTTTCTCGACGTTCACGGATGTTTCTTCCCCGGCGGAACGCCCAGACTCTGATAAAGAGCCGACTC
>CAYUFI010000048.1:0-9230 GCA_964444175.1 uncultured Clostridiaceae bacterium
TTTCGAAAGTATTTTCGCATATTCCCCTTGTTATCTCAACACGGGAGGAAAACGCCCCGCTTCGGATATAAGTCCCCTTTCTCAGAAAAAGAGCTTCCGGAAACAGGAGAACCGGAAGCGGGAATAAGCGAGAAACCGCCCTATTGTTTTCTCTTCATGCGCTTCTTGTAGCGCAGGAAGACGAAAAAGAGATTGAGAAGCGAAGAGAGAACCAGAAGGAGGAAGAGGAGAGCGGCGAATAAGAGGGCCGTCCTGGGGGCTCCGAAGAAATTGAGGACTCCCTTGGACGCGTAGAAATCCGATAAGAATTTGTTGAGCGGGTCCCGGACGGACGCCAGGACAATTCCGAAGATCGCTCCCGAAAGGATCAGAGAAGCCAGCGAAAACGCCGTCAGCACCCCAAACGGGGAAGCGAGCGTCCCGCGCGACATCTTGAATACGGCGGTTTCCTTCTGAAAAGCCGCGCTGGCGGTCACGGATAGGAAATAGAGGGAAGCGAAGAACAGGACTCCGCAGCCGCCCAGGATCCAGTACCAGATGCGGTCGTAACTCGTCTTATGTTCAATCAGTTGGGCCGTGTTGCTGTCGACGTCGGAGCGGATCGCCGGTCCGAAGGAGAGCGCGTCTTCCCGGAGCAGGAATTCCCGGCTGCAGAAATACGTGACGCCCTTGGAAGAAGCGGCCTCGTCCAGCAGTTCGGAAGAAAGGAAGAGCGGGGCGTTCACCCTCCGGAGCGTGGACTTCGTGTCTTCGGAAACGTCCTTGAAAACGCCGTCGAACACAGGTTCACTCGGAACGTAGATGTCCCGGACGGTCAGTTCCCTTTTCTCCCCGAGGACGAGGAAGGAGACCTTATCTCCCGCATTCAAGCCGTACGCGGAGGCCAAGGAAGAAGAAAGCACCATCTCGTTTGCGGACGCCAGTTCGTACGTGCTTCCTAGATAGGAAAAGGATGAGCTCTGCGGGACCGCGGCGAAATACACGGTTCCGTCGGTCGGGGATAAGGCGCCGGTCCCGAGGAAGACTCTGTCGTCCCCTTCGGCGAACGTCTCGAGAACGCTACCGGCGATGCCGTGCCCGGCCATGCTCTCGTACAGGATCTCGTTTCCCGTCTTCTGCGTGACGGATAAGGAAAGGAAGCTCAGGAACAGGAGGACGCACAGGACCGGAATCAGGAGCACCAGCTGTTTCCAGCTCCTTCTGGCGATTCCGCCCAGGAATTTCGCGAGGATTTTAAACGAAGGGCGGGGCCGGTCCGGCTGTGGCAGAGAATATTCTCTTCCGGAAGGAACGGCGTCTTTCCGGATTTCCGGTTTTTCTTCGTCGAACGAAAGGGTGTCCCCGTGATAGCGGAACAGAACGTCGTTTTCTTCGTAGGCAACTTCTTCCTGCGTCGCGACGAGGACGAGCTTCGTCTTAGAAAGAGCGCGCAGGATCGAGAAGATCTTTGCGCCGTTCTCGCTGTCCAGATTGGCGGTCGGCTCGTCGAAAAAGAGGAACGTGCTATCCGAAAGGATCGTCCGGGCGATGGCCAGACGGGCGGTCTCCCCTTTGCTGAGGCTCGAGGCTTTCTGCTTCTCTTTTCCCTCCAGCCCGACCAAGTTCAATACCGAGGCAATCTCATTCCGGTCCTTATGGAAAAGCGCGAGGTTTTCGAGGACGGTCAAATCGTTGAAGCAGAGAGACGACTCGGAAAAGAACGCGATTTTCGAACGCCGGACGGCCGGGGAATAGAGAACTTTCCCGCCCGTGGGCCGGATATATCCGGCCAGCATCGAGAGGAGGGTCGTCTTTCCGCAGCCGGACCTTCCTTTGAAGATATAGATCCGCCCCGGCTCGAACGTATAGGAGAAATTCTCGAAATGAACTTCCGAGCTGATCTGGAAACGGAGTCGGGAAGCGGTGATGGACAGGGTGTCTTCCCTTTTTTTCATTGTGTCCTCTTAATGACGTCCGTCGACTTCTGCTTTCTGCCCAAGAGGGAGAAAGCGAAGGAAAGGATGAACAAAGCGATCAGCAGGCCCAGCTGGAGGAGGTAGCAGGAATATAGGCGGAGAACGACGATTTCGCCGGAGAAAAGGCTGCCTTTCGCGATGGCTCCGAGAAGAAGGAATGAGAACGGTTGTGCGAAACAGGCGGAAAACATATACGATAAGAACATTGTCGGGAGGAAAGAGACGAATAATAGCTGCCGATTTCGTTTCTTCGGGAATCCCAGCAGTTTCAGAACGGAGAAATCGCGTGAGAAAGAGCGCCGGACATTCACGAAATACAGGGTCAGAAGCAAAACGGAAACGACGCTGAGGATGACAGACATGAACGTCACGAAATCTTTCATGCGGAAAGCATTGTCCAGTGCGGATATCAACCCGTTCCAATACTTCGAGTTCCGGATGTCCGTCGGGTTCTCGAGCAGAAAAGGAATCCGTTCTTCCATCCAGTGCTTCGAGACGTATGTATGATGGATGGTGACGAAATCCTTTTTATAGGTCGACGTCCGGATGCAGCCGATCAGCTCTTCGAACAGGGCATCGGAAACGATGACGCAGCTTTTCATGGTCAGGGAATCGTCGAAATTCAGGTAATACGCCCCAGAGACGAAAAAGGTGGTCTGCGAAGTCAGTTCAAGGCATCCGTAGGAATCGGTGAGCGGGAACTCGTACGTGCCGTTCACGGAATACCGCTCGAAAAAGTCCGCGCAGTCCGGATTGTTCAGGGCCGAATAGAATCCGTCCACGCCGTTTGTCCGATCTTCCGGATCCGAGGATGCTTCCAAAGGGAGCATCATCCAGTTTTCCTCGGTCGGAGTTTCTCCCATATAATACATTTTGCCGTCCGCAGGGGGAAGGACCCCCGGTTCGTGCAGCGTGAGCTCGTCTTTCACGGACGAATAAGAAATTAAGTTACAGAGGGAAAAAGTATCCCTAATCGTACCGTAGTCGTTCGGATGGGTCTTGCCGTATTCGTTAAAAGCGGAAACTACCGCCCTGAGCGAATCATCGATGGTATTGTTCCGGATTCCCGTGCGACGAAGGGAAGCGATGTAGTCATCTTTTCTGACAATGCAGGGAAAACAGTCGGTTAAGAAAGTATCCATGTCGGTATATTTGTTGTCTTCGGAGCCGGCCTTGAAAACAGTGTTCTCGTCCTGCGCGTCGATAAACCCGGCGAGGACAAAGCAGTCCGCCTTGGACGAGTGGGGGACAGCATATCCTTCTTCGATAAAGGAAGCACCGTCCAGAACCTGTCCGACTTCTGGATACACTTCTTTCGATTCAAGATATTTCTTTTGTGCCTCGGTGAGGATGATCGGATGATAGAAAGTGTCCTCCGTATCGGAAAAAGGACATGTGAACGAATCGAATATGTTTTGGCATTCGTCTTTGAGCTTTCCGCACAGATCTTCGACGCATGCCGCGTTCATCCTTCCGCTCTTCCCTCCCCAGGACGCGGTGACAGAAAGGGCCGTGCAGGAAAAATAATCATTGTCTTTGTTTTCCGGATCGTCATCAAAAGGAGCGTACTTTATTATATTGTAATATTCTTTCGACCCTGTATCGATCGCGCGGGAAAGCGTTTCCGTCCGGCTGACATTGGAGAGATAGCCTGCAAAAAAAGAACCGATCAGAAAGAGGATGGAAAACAGGAGGCTCAAAGCGAAGGAAACCTTGCTCTGAAAAGATTTTGTAAAGGAAAGTTTCAAAAATACTTTCCGCGGATTCCTGACTTTTCCGGGCTTTTTTACTTCTTGCTCGTCCGATTTAACGGACGGAGCGGAGACAGCTGCCCCGGTCCTTATCCTCTGATCGGCGATTTCGTAGACATTGCATTCGGCTCCGAAGAAAGAATCCTCGTGCGAGGAGACGATGACCAGATAATCCTTGGCGTAGTCTTTCAGAAGATTGAAAATCAGCTTGGAATTTTTTTCATCCAGATTGGACGTGGGTTCGTCCAAGAGCAGGAGCGGGGAATTCTTCAGAAGCGCCGTGACAATCTCGACGCGCTTCTGTTCTCCTCTGGAGCATTTCCGGATTTTCCGTTTCAGCAGGGAATCGATCGCGAGAAGCTTGCTCAGGCGTCCGATTTCCTCCTGATCGCCGGAAACGAGGGAGAACTGTTCCGCAACCGTCAGGTCCGGCAGGAAGCAGCCGTCGGAAGTGACGTAGGAGCAGGTGTCGCGGTAAAAAGATTCGTCTTTGTTTTGAATCTCTTTTCCGTCCAATAGCACCTTTCCGTCATAATTGCGGTTCTCCAGGCAGATGGCGTTCAAAAACGTCGTCTTCCCTGTTCCCGAAGGCGCCTTAAAGACATTGATCTTGCCGGGAGCAAGCTCTAAGGAAGGGCATTCGAACAGTTTCCGTTCCTTTTTCGGCGTGCTGTACAATACGAAATCTTGAAGTTGAAGGATCATAATTATTTGTTATTGACGAAATCGCGCTCCGTATCACTCTTTAATTTATAGACGAAACTATAAACAAGGTCGGAAGGATTTGAGAAAACAGCCTTGAAAGATTTTTTCTCCGATCCGCTCGTAGGATAATCGCCCCACCACCAGATGGAATATTCCTGGTAATCCCCCTCAATGACATAGTACGTTCCCTGCTTGCCGATGGATAAAGCGTAGCCGTCCGGACAATATGCAGCAGTAGCCGCTGTAATCGAAAAGCTAGCCGACCACTTATAAGACTTCATAGAAGATCTTGTCAATGCGCATCCGTAAGCATACGTTGCTCCGCTCTTTATTTGCATCCCCGCACCTAAAGAATCGGAGTCGTCACTTACTTTGGCCGCTATTGCTCCCTCAAAGCGGGAATCAACGGAAGAAGAGAACGAAAGAGCTTCCGTATATGTATCTTTGTATTCGTCGGTTTCGTCAATCGAAGATTGAACAGCTCCGGATTTTAAAACGTTGTAATCAAAATAAGCAGGGAAATGGGAATATACGCCATTCACCTTCGAAATATTAGAGATATTAATGTTCAGATAGTGCCCGATTAAGTCCGAAGAGCGCCAGGAATCGCTGTGCTGGTTCCCTATCGAAAGATTCCTGAAATTCTCAATGTTGGTCACAATGTTTTCGCGCAAATCGCTGGCTTTAACCTTCCTATCGGAAGAATCGGGCGTCCCGCCGCCACCACCGGCTCCCGGATACTGTGCGAAACTCTTGTCCGAATGAATGCTCCGGCTCGGGCCGACGCCGCTTCCGTCATCCCCGTGTTCGATTTGAACGTTTTCAAAGCCCTTTGCGCTTTTTGGCTGAGCGGCAGTTAACGGATTGCAACTCTCCGTAGTCGGATATAACGAAAAACACGATATTACCGCAGCAATATATAGCAACCTATTGATTTTCATTCTGAGATACCCCTCCCTCACTTGTCTTCCATTTTAGTGACCTCATCCAATCGTTTCAATAGTAAGTAAGCTAATTTATGCCTGGAGCCCTGGAGCTTAGTTTGCTTTTTACGGTCCGACAAAAACAGATTCTTTCTTCGCGGAAACCGCACCGGTATTTCGGACACGCACCGCTCGAAGACGAATGTGATTGGACCGTGGCGGATTCCTTCGGGAATTTTCCTCGCCTCGTAACATCCCGGGCACGGAAATTCTAAAAAACGTTCCTCGACTCTTCCGGAATTCCGGCCGGGCTCGTCCCGTTAAAAAGTCCGTAATTAAAGGCTTTTTCAACCGTTCCGGGCTCTAATATTTTTTTGTGCATCGCGGCGCATGCATATCCCGTCCTTATTAGAGAACGTGGGAAGGAACGGCCGTCCCCGGACGGAAGATATCGGATTTTCCTGCGTTCCGTATTATCATAAATAGACGTATATGATTGAACCGGAATACATGAAGTCGAGAATCCGGGATCTGGCGGACCGGGCGGTCGAAAGGGATTACTGTGTCTCCACGGAGTTCCTCTCGATGAGCGAACAGGGCCTGTTCTACAAGATCCTGAAAGAAGAGAACGTTCCGTATCAGAAAGGCGAATACGCCGGGGCGAAGTTTTTCCTGTTCGGAGGGTACAGAGAAGCGGATAGGAAGAAAATCTATTTCCTCCCCGGATACGAGAGCGTCGAAGAACGGGAAGAGAAAGAAAAGAACGGGGATTCCTTCCTCTGCATGAAGATGGAACCGAAGAACGTCCGTTTCGCGGACCGTCTGACCCACCGGGATTATCTCGGAGCCCTGATGCACCTCGGTTTCCGGAGGGAATGTTTCGGGGACATTTTAAGCGATGGGACGACCGGATACGTGTTCGTCGAAAAGAACGTCTCCGGGCAGGTGAAGGAAGAACTGAAGAAGGCGAAACATACGGATCTGATCAACACCCTCCTTCTCCCGAAGGACTGCCCGTTCCGTCCGCATTTCGAAGAAAAGATGATCAACGTGGCGTCCGACCGCCTCGACAGCGTCCTCGCAGAGGTATACCGCCTTTCGCGCAGGAGCGCGCAGGAAGCAATCGGGAAGGAGAACGTGTTCGTCAACGGGATGAGCGCGATGGATAATTCCTACGTCCTGAAAGAGAACGACCGCGTTTCCGTCCAGGGATGCGGGAAGTTCTGCTATCTCGGAAAGGTGAAGGAAACGAAGAAAGGAAGACTGATGGCGAAGGTGAAGATCTACGCCTGAATCTCCCAAAAAGCGGAATATTTCCTGCTTTTTTCCTGAACGGACGAAAATCCGCGCGCTGATGCTCCTGTCAAGGGAGGAGTGATGCAATATATTTATAAAGCAAGAGGGGATAAGCTATGAAAAATTATTTATCGCACTGATGATCTCTTCGGTTGTAATGTTTTCCCCGTGGAATAAAGCGGGTTATCAAACGGAGCAGCCGGTAGCTCGCAGATTACTGATGAGCGGTCCAAAGCGGCATCCGGTCGATCCGGCCGTACGGGAAATAACAGAAGGCAGGACGGAAAGAGCGTTCCGAAACCGTTGATTCGGAAGAAGCAATACATTTTCCGTCCTTTCCAAATGGAACTCTTCTCTATCGGAAGGCTATAACCCAAGTTTTTCACTTGTAGTGCTAAGATTCTGAGCTGACATATCAATTGTTGCGTTTTCCGGTGAGGAATCACCGGATTTTTCTGTTTTCGTGCATATTTCTCACGATTTCATTGTATTTAGTGCTAAGTAGTGCTATAATAAAGACATGATAAAGAAAGACAGGCACGTCACAAAGCACGGCACCTTCACCCAGGTCAGGGTCATGCAGTCCTACCGCGACCCCGTAGACGGCAAGAACAGGAAGAGGCTCATCAGGGACTTCGGATACGCCGAGCAGGCACCCGACCAGGAGGCCTTCTGGAAGGCGGTCCACGAATGCGACGACAACCTCAGGGCACAGTCGAGGTTCACCATCGACACCAGCAGGCAGGAGAGCTTCCTCGATTCCCGGTACGGATCCACCCTCAACTTCGGATACTCCTTCCTCCACGGCATCTACAGGGAGCTGGACCTCGACGACTTCTTCGCCGCCATACCCTACAAGGGGAAGACGCCGCTGAACAGGATCTTCGAGTTCCTCGTCCTGCAGAGGGTGCTGGGACCCGACAGCAAGAGGGCCACGTTCCAGAAGTACCAGGAACTGTATAATTTCCAGTGCAACGACCTGTCGCTCATGCAGATATACCGCTCGCTCGACCACATCTACGACTGCTCAGACAAGCTCCAGGACCATCTCGACGGCATCATAGAGAAGAAGCTGGGCAGGAACAGGGAGCAGATGTTCCTCGACGTGACCAACTTCATGACGACGATCGACTACAACGACGAGGACCGCTTCGTCCCCGTCGAAATGGCCGAGGACATAGGTGCCAACTTCCTGAAGAAGGACAAGAAGGGAAAACCGATCGTCTACCATCTTCAGGCCGTTTCCGGCGAAGGGAAGACCGAGACAGTCGACTGCTACCGTGTGCTCGGGACGAGGAAGAAGGGCGTCAGCAAGGAGCATTCGCTCGACCCCATCGTCTCCACTAGCCTCATCATCGACGACAACGCCATACCCGTCAGGCTCGAGGTACATCCGGGCAACATCTCCGACTCCACGCAGCTGATCCCGATCATGGAGAAGATCCTGTCGAACAGCAGGAGCCTCACGAAGAAGCTCATCGTGGTCGCAGACAAGGGCCTCAACTCCGGCCCGAACATCGAATACCTGCTCAACCACGGCTGCGGATACGTGTTCTCCCAGATCCTCAGGGGTCCCAAGGGGAAGAAGTACCAGCCCTATGCGCTCGACCAGAACGGCTTCACAGGCGACGAGAGCTACCGCTACAAGATGTTCGAGGAGGAATACACGATCAAGGACCCAAGCGGGAACCCGGTGAAGAAGAAGAGAAAGGTCCTGATCTACTTCAGCCTTGCCGACGCAATCAGGACGAAGAGGAAGAGGGACCAGAAGGTCTGCATGGCGAGGAAGTACATTGCCAGCGGTGCCTACAGGCTCGACCACACCTACAGGGAGTACATCCTGACCGACGGGAAGGACGAGGCGAACGCGAGGATAGACGAGGCAAAGATCGCCGAGGAGGAGAAGCTCGACGGCTATTTCTGCATCATCACCTCCGAGACGGAATACGGCGAGAGGAAGATCAGGGAGACCTACCACGGACTGTGGAGGATCGAGGAGAGCTTCCGGATCGAGAAGAGCGACCTCACGGCGAGGCCCTTCTTCGTGTGGACGAGGGAGCACATCATCGCCCACTTCCTGATCTGCTACGTCTCCCTGATCATCCTCAGGATCCTGCAGAAGAGGATGAACTACTCGCTCAGCGTGGAGAGGATACAGAGGGCGCTCAGGTCCATGAAGTGCGGCGAAATCTCGAGGGGATTCCTGCACATCATAAGGAGCGACAGCATCAGGGACTACAAGGAGAAGGACGGCAGGCAGACCAGCACGATGGACGGGAAGGAAGAGACTGCGGAGGACGCGAAGCTGATCCTACGGTGCTACACCACGGCCAAGCTTTCGGGTCCCCTGGAATCCGTGAGCGCCTTCCTGAAGTTCCTGAACAGCATAAAGTTCAAGATGAAGACCTGAAGAAAAAGGAAAAGGCCGGTGACGAGGCCGACCTTAGCACTACAAGTGAAAAACTTGGGATGGAACTCTTCTCTATCGGAAGGCTATAATGAAGTTCGTAAACTATAAAGGACGGCAGGGAAGGAAGAACGCTGACGGCTCTCCTTTCGTTCCGGAATGAAACAGGAAATGAAAATCGAACTATCCCACA
>CAYUFI010000049.1:0-5881 GCA_964444175.1 uncultured Clostridiaceae bacterium
ATTCGATGAATGCCTGAGCCTTTTCGAACGCACTTCCGTATGTGTTCCAGTAGAAACAGAAAAGATTGAGACATCCCTGAAGCTCTTCCCTTGAGAAGCCGTATCATACGCGTGGTTATTACTTCACCAAACATGCCACCTATGACATGCAGAAAAGAGACAGAACCAAGGGCGAATTAGGGTATAATCTAAAAAAGAAGCTACTTCTAAAGACGGAAACCAAGAAGGACATCTTCTGCAGACCTGCCTATAAGCGCTTTAGTTTGAACAGAATCCTGAGCGTGATAAATCCGTTCAACAAGAACGTGTGTTCGGTGAGACGATTCCATGACAAGGAATTGAGAAAGGATATGGAGAAATATGGAAAAAACGAGAACAAGTGATGAGTCGATTGAATTCATCAAGAAGATGTTGCCAGCGGAAGCATTGAAAGCCATTCTTCCTGTCACGAGCGAGAATGTATATGACTTGATCGATTTGTTGGAGAGCGGTGTCGAAGTGCCTTTGACGCAAAAGGAAGAAGCCGGCGAGAGCATTGACCATGATGTTCTAGAAAGAGCGGTCAAGGCAATCGATGAGCTGAACAAAGACCCAGACTCCATCGACTATGAATACCTCAACCAAAGATTGAGGAATCATTGACCTTTTTAGATCCCAGATTTGACTAGGGCTCCCAACCGAGTCCTTTTCTTTTACCCCAAATTTCAGGAAAGAGAGGAGGCTATGTGATTTTCAAAAGAAAGAAGAAGCTGGAGAACTTCGACGCCATCGGTCTTATCAACGACCTAGCCCTTCCTTTGACCCCCGTTCGGGGACAGGATAACGAACTCGGACGTGGTCCTGATACCTGACTTTTTGAGTTTGGTGTGATTTCTACTACTTGCCTAGATTTCCGACACCGGCCTTTTTAGGGTCGAAGAACGGCTCGATCATGCCGTCGGTCAGCCGCTTGGCAAGCAGCGGAAGCCCCGTCCTCCTCTGCATGGTTTCGCCGTTCCCGGCGTCCTTCCTTTTCAGGACGTTGTGGTAGTCGTTCTCGTCGAGCTTCACGGCATAGGCTTTCCGGATGTACTCGATGATGTCCTCCGCCGTGAACGCATCGGCGAACAGATTCTTCTCCAGGAGTCTGAGGAGCACGATCGCCTTGTAGCAGGTGAGGAAATGCCCCCTTATCGAATCGTCTGTGCTTGCATAGGCAGGTCTTGCCGCAAGTTGCGTTTTCATCATCCGGAACGTCCTTTCGATGTTCCAGAGCCTGCGGTATACGTCGTATATCTCCCTTTCCTTCATATCCAGTTCGGACGTCACCAGGATGTTGTATCCGGCCAGCTTCAGGTCGTGCTCGAGCTTCTCCCTGTCTCCGGAGAGCGTGACGTCGGCCTTGTCATACTGTCTCGTCAGTTCGATGGCCTGCTTCCTCCTCAGGGACGGATTAAACGTGGCGATCCTCTTCTCGGATTTCTGGAAGCGGACGGTCTTCCCGTCGCCGTCCCTGTATTCGTAGTCGTAGACGCCGGTCACGCTCTTGTAGCGGTAGACGACCTCCCCGTTCCGTCGGTGACGTCCATTCAGCCTTTGTCGTCGAACATCCATTCCAGGTCCTTCCCTGACATCGTCCTTGGAACTTCGAGAAGATGTATCTGTCGTTGCTTCCGCATCTTCCGATGTTCTCGGCGCAGTTCAGGCCCTTGTCGGGGACCTCTATGATCTTCGGCCTGCTCCCTTTCTCCTCGCGGATCCTCTCTAGGGCGAGCGGGAGGTAGGGCATCTCGCTCTCGTTCCCGGGAATATCTCTATCTGGTAGGGGATGACGTCGGAGTCGAGCATCAGCGCCATGGAATCCGTTCCGTGGGAATTCCGGATTCGTCAAAAGTTTCTACTACTCATCTCCAAAAGGCGGGTCCTTCAGAAAACCTGTCAAGGGGTATTTGCCGCGATAAATCCTTTTCGAAGAAGGGTAATAACCGTATATTCATATGGTGAGAATACTCTGAGGAAGGCTCAGAGAAAGGAGAAAAGAAGAAATGGAAAAGGCAAGTGATTTCTTGGTCGGTTTCATCAGAAAGCATTATTCAGCAGAGAAACTGACAAAATTCCTGCCGTTTACTGAGGATTCGCTCTATGACTTGGAAGACGATATAGCTCATAGATTTGAATACGCCTTGGTAAACAAGCAAGAGAATGGCGAAACAATAGACCAACAGCTTCTTGACGATGCCACTAGAGCCGGGGACGAATTGAGAGACAAGGACATCGACTTGAAAGACCTGGAAGAACGTCTCACAAAATGACGGATATCGTCTTTAAGGACTCCCAACCGAGTCCTTTCCTTTTGTCCCAATAAGAAAGGGGGCTATGTGATTTTCAAAAGAAAGAAGAAGCTGGAGAACTTCCTCGCCATTGGGCTTATTAACGGCATCTCTCTTCCTTTGACCCCCTTCGGGGACAGGATAACGAACTCGGACGTGGTCCTGATATGCATCGACTGAATAGCGAGCCAATGCGCAAAGCTGAAAGGCAGATGCATCAAAAGAAGCGAGGACGGAATCATCACGGAGAGGAACAGGAACCTCTTTTTTTGTTGAAGTCCAAGCCGAACGAATACATGTCGCCTTATCCGTTCCTCTACAAGGTGGTTTCGCTTCTATTGCTCAACGACAACGCATTCGTCTATCCGCTCTACGACAGGGAGACATGGGAACTCAATGCCTTGTATCCGCTCAATCCGATCATCGTCGAGCCCATCGTGGACAAGGCGGAGACCTACGACCTGAAGTTCCCCTTCGAAAGCGGCGAGTCGTTCGTCCTACCGAAAGAGAACGTGATACATCTAAGAAGGTTCTATACGGGGAACGACGTCTTCTTGGGAAGCGGTTCTAAATCGAGCCACGAAGCCCTCCTAACGACCTTAGGCATAAACGGCGCCTTTCTTCAGGGAGGGGAGAAGGCCGTGTACAGCTCCTTATAGATAAAGGGCATCCGGAAGTTCAACGTGCTCCTTTAGGAAGAGGTCAGGAAGAAAAGTTTTGGGAAGAGAGGAAGCGGGCAGCAAAGGACGGGGAGAAGAATTTATCGCCGCGGGACTCTTTCCCATCTTGTTACGTCTCCTTTTCCGCGCTTCAAGGGGACTTTTCCGTGCGTTTCCATCCGCGGATTCCCGGTCCGGAAATTTGTTTTTCTTTCCTTTGGATTCCTATTGACAAGCGTGACGGACGGGCCTATATTTGTCCGTGTTTTAACATCTCACTCTGTGAGAGAAAGGAACGGAATGGTGGAATTCAACGGTCTGTCCATGAGCGAAGAAGAATTCGCCCTGTTCAAGAAAATCTACGGTCTGAAGCTGCTGGTCAAGAAGGCGGGAAAAGAACCCGGACCCGATTCGCTCGCCGAAGGGGAAAGAGGAATCCTGTTCCAGCTCTATCTCCATGGGGAAGGTCTCTATTCGGGGGAACTTTCCGAGAAGATTGGGGTCGGGACCGGCCGAATCGGGAACGCCCTGAAGCGTCTCGAGACGCTCGGGCTCGTCGAACGCTCCAAGGAGAAAAGCGACCGGAGGAAGGTCAAGGTGACCCTGACCGGGGAAGGATATAAGAAGATGACGGAAGTGACCAAGAAAGTTCACGAACGTCAGAAAAAACTGATTCAGGAAGTCGGATACGGAAGGCTCGACGCGTACCTCGACGAATCCGAGGCGCTCGTGAAGGTTCTGTCCCGGATTTGCGAAGAAGAAAAGAAGGAGGAAGAGCATGATTAAGCTTCTGAGATATTTGTCCAAGAAAGACTGGATCTTCGTGGTCCTGGCCCTCGGGTTCACGATCGTCCAGGTCTACTGCACCATGACGTTGATGGACTACATTTCGAACATCACCGCCTCGATCCAGTATCTGAACTACCACAACAACCCGCAGGATTTCTTCGCGGCGATGAACGCTTCCGGGCTCTACGAGCGGTTCGCCGCGGTTTCGCCGTTCCCGTGGGATCAGGTCGTCGCTTTTGCCCAGGCGTCCGGTCTCAGCGCGGAGGCGGTCGCTTCCGTCCAGAAAATCGCCGACGCGAACACCGGGGACATCTGGTATAACGGCGGCATTATGGTCGCCATCGCCGCCGGCATGGTCGCCTGCCAGGCGGTCATTTCCTTCTTCGCCTCGTACGTCGCCGCCGACGCGGCCACGAACGTCCGCAAGGCGATGAACGACAAGGTCACCGATTTCTCTCTGGCCGAAATCAACCGCTTCTCGATGGCGTCTTTAATCACGAGGACCACCAACGACGTCCAGATGTACCAGATGGGAATCCTCCTGTTCCTGCGTATGTTCTTCGCGGCTCCCATCACGGCCGTGTGGGCGGTCTGCAAGATCCAGTCGGTCTCGTGGACGCTGATGGTTCCGGCGCTCGTCGGAATCGTGCTCCTCGTCATCGGGCTGGTCCTGATGATGGTGCTCGTGATGCCGAAGTTCCGTTTGGGGCAGAAGCTCATCGACCGCGTGAACGAAATCACGCGCGAGAACATCCAGGGCATCCGCGTCGTGCACGCGTATAGCGCCGAGGAATACCAGGAGCGGAAATTCAAGAAGACCAACGACGAACTGACGAAGACCCAGCTCTTCACTTCACGCGCGATGGCGATCCTTTCGCCGTACATCACGCTGATCATGAACCTCATTTCCTTACTGGTCTACTGGATCGGCGCGTACCTCATCAAGGATCAGACGACCGATTACGCGCAGGTCCTGTCGATGATGATGCTTTCGACTCAGATCGTCATGTCGTTCATGATGATTCTCATGATGTTCTTCATCCTGCCGCGCGCCCAGGTCTCGGCCAAACGTATCAACGAGGTCCTCGGCTCGGAGAGCTCCGTGAAGGATCCGGACGTTGAGAAGAAGCAGACCGAAGAAGGAAACGTCGAATTTAAGGACGTCTCGTTCCGCTATCCCGACGGGGAAGGGGACGTCGTGAGCGGGCTGAACTTCAAGGTGAATAAGGGCGAGACGCTCGCCCTCATCGGGGAGACTGGCTCGGGCAAGACGACGATTGTCAACCTGATGGAACGCCTCTACGACGCTACGGGTGGGGAAGTCCGTATCAACGGCGTCAGCGTCAAAGACCTGAAACAGGAAACTCTGCATTCCTTAGTCGGTTACGTCCCGCAGAAAGGGAACCTCTTCACGGGGACGGTCCGTTCGAACATCGCTTTCTCGAACCCGGATATGTCCGATGAAGAAGTGCTGAAGGCGGCGAAGATCGCTGAGGCGGATCCGTTCATCGAACAGATGCCGCAGAAATACGCCGAACCGATCGCCGCGGGAGGCACCAACGTCTCCGGCGGCCAGCGCCAGCGTCTCTGCATCGCCCGCGCGGTCGCTCAGAATCCGGAGATCCTGATTTTCGACGATTCGTTCTCCGCCCTGGATTTCAAGACCGACTCGAAAGTGCGGAAGAACCTGAAGGAACAGTTCAAGGACGCGACCAAGATTATCGTCGCCCAGCGCATCGGGACGATCATGGACGCGGACAAGATTGTCGTTTTGAGCGAAGGGAAGATGGTCGGTTACGGGACGCATCAGGAACTGCTGCAGACCTGCCCGACCTATAAGAACATCGCCCTGTCGCAGCTTTCGAAGGAGGAACTGGGTTTATGAGCGCGAGAAGAATGAATCCGACCCGCCGCATGGGGAGCAAGGAACTGAAGAAGAGCCTGCTCCAGATCGGCGCCTCGATGAAAAAATACTACGGCTGGATGGCCGCGGCCTTCATCGCCGTGGTCCTCTCGGTCCTGATCTCGATCTACGCTCCGCAGGTGTTAAGGGACCTCACCGACGAAATCACGAAGCTCAACGGGAGCGGCGTCGATAACGACACGGCCTTGGCCCGGATCACT
>CAYUFI010000049.1:5891-9153 GCA_964444175.1 uncultured Clostridiaceae bacterium
CTTCTACGCGGCGAACTTCGTCCTGTCGTTCTTATCCTCGTTCGTCATGGCGGACGTCTCGCAGCGTTATTCGCAGAGCCTGCGCAGGCAGATCGAGGACAAGATCAACAACCTGCCGCTCCGCTATTTCGATTCGAATTCGACCGGCGACATCCTTTCCAGACTCACCAACGACGTCGACATGGTCGCCCAGTCGATGCAGGAGTCGGTCTCGATGCTCGTCTCGTCCGTCCTGACGCTCGTCGCGGCCATCGTCGCGATGTTCGTCACCTCGTGGCAGATGGCGCTCGTGGCCATCGCGCTCCTGCCGCTGATGGTCTTTTCCCTCGTCCTGATTCTCAAGGTGGCCGGACCGCAGTTCAAGAGAAGACAGAAGCTCGTCGGCGAAGTCGACGGCCTGGTCGAAGAGAACTACAACGGCCAGCTGATCATCCGGGTCTTCAACGCCGGCGGACGGGTCAAAGCCGATTTCGACGGCAAGAACAGGGACCTGATGGGCGCGATGTTCCGCGCGGAGACCTTCGGCGGACTCATGCAGCCGGTCATGTCGTTCTTCTCGTACGTGTCCTGCGCCGCCGTCTGCATCAGCGGCGGCTTACTGATGAACGCCGGGGCCGGCGTGACGATGGGGACAATCACCGCCTTCCTCGTCTACGTCAACCTCTACCAGTCGCCTCTGACCCAGATTGCGCAAGCCATGAACTCCCTGCAGTCGGCCGGGGCTTCCGGTTCGCGCGTCTTCGAATTTCTCGCCGAAAAGGAACTCGAGAACGAGAACGGCAAACCGAATCTGCTGTTGAACTCCAAGGATTCTTCCGTCCGCGGGGAAGTGGTCTTCGACAACGTCTCGTTCTCGTACGAACCCGACCGCGAGATCATCCACGATTTCTCGGCACACGTCCTTCCGGGCATGAAGGTCGCCATCGTCGGGCCGACCGGCGCGGGGAAGACCACGATGGTCAACCTCCTGATGCGCTTCTACGAGACCGGGAAAGGGAAGATCACGATTGACGGGGTCGATATCCGGGACATGCCTCGGAGCGAAATCCATTCGATTTTCGCGATGGTCTTACAGGATGCGTGGGTCTTCCACGGGACGCTGCGGGAGAATCTGGCGTACAACACGCCGAACCTCACCGACGAAGACTTCAAGAACGTCATCCACGACGCGCATCTGACGCATTTCGTGCGCGCCCTGCCGAACGGGCTCGATACCGAGATCGGTTCTTCTTCCTCCCTCTCGGGCGGACAGAAGCAGCTCATCACGATCGCGCGGGCCATGCTGAAAAAGGCGCCGCTACTGATTCTCGACGAAGCGACGTCCAACGTCGATACCCGCACCGAGGAAAAGATTCAGGAATCGATGGACCGTCTGACCAAAGGCAAGACGGCGTTTGTCATCGCGCACCGCCTCTCGACGATCCGCAACGCGGATCTGATCCTCGTCATGAAGGACGGGAACATCGTCGAGCAGGGGACGCACGATTCCCTGATGGAACGGAACGGCTTCTACGCGTCCTTATATAACGCGCAGTTCTCGTTGGAAGGCGGGGAGACCTTCGACTGAAAAAGAATTCCTTGAAAGGACCGGGGCGGAGACTTCCACCCCTTTTCCTAGATGTGAAAAACTTCCTTGGGCGCGCTAGAATGGTGGAGGAAGAAAAAAGATATGCAAACCCTCGAACATCTTCTGATCCTCGGGCCGGGCCCGTCCTCGTCCCACACGATCGGGCCTTACCGCATCGCCCGGCGTTTTCTGAAAGACGCGGGTCCCGCTTCCTTAAAAGAAGCGAGAGTCACGCTTTTCGGCTCGCTGGCCCTGACCGGAAGAGGCCATCTCACCGACGTCACCGTGAGGAAGGTCTTCGAAAGCGCCTCGGTTCCCGTCACGATCGATTTCGATACCTCGACGGAAAAGCTCGACCATCCGAACACGATGCGGATCGACGCGAAGAAGAAGGACGGGACGGAAATCAGCCGCACGTTCTATTCCGTCGGCGGGGGAGCCTATCTCGAAAAGGGAGAGAAATCTTCCGTGAGGGAAGTCTATCCTTTTAAGAAATTCGCGGATTTACGGGAATATCTGAAAGACAAAGGGAACGATCTGTACCGGGCGGTCATGGACTTCGACGAAAAAGACATCTTCGATTACGGGAAGAATCTCCTGATCCATTCCTTCGACACGATCGAACGCTCTTTGAATTACGAAGGGATCCTTCCGGGAAACCTCCGCCTCGAGGCGGTCGCGAAGAAGATCTACGGGAAGGCGTCCAGGACGGACGACCCTTCCGAAAGGAAGAACCTGTATTTAAGTGCGTACGCGTACGCCACTGCGGAAGCGAACGCCCGCGGCGAGGAACTCGTCACGGCCCCGACCTGCGGGAGCGCCGGCGTGGTCCCCGCGGTCCTTTACGACGCTTATAAGGGAGAGCATTTTTCGCTGGACGAGCTGACGAAGGCATATCTGTGCGGCGCGCTCGTCTGCAATTTCATCAAGCAGAACGCGTCGATCAGCGGGGCGGTCCTGGGCTGCCAGGCCGAGATCGGCAGCGCGGCCTCGTTCGCCGCGGCGAGCTTGTCCTACCTGCACGGGCTGAGCCTCCATCAGACAGAATACGCCGCCGAGGTCGCCATGGAACATTTCCTCGGGCTAACCTGCGATCCGGTCGAAGGGTACGTCCAGATCCCGTGCATTGAGCGGAACGGCATCGCCTCGATCCACGCCTACGCGTCCTACCTGTACGCGAAGGACATTTCGATCTTCCGTTCGAACCGCGTCGATTTCGACACGGTCATCGAGACGATGAAGCAGACCGGCAGCGAGCTTCCTTCCGATTTGAAGGAAACGTCCCGAGGCGGACTGGCCAAATACGTCCGGGTCGGGAAATAGGAATCGTACCGCTTTTGTATCTATCAGGTTTTCTTTCCGAACGGAAGAAGGCCTCTTTTTATGCGTAGAAATGGGCTTTTCTTCCCCTTCCGGTGTTTATTTCCTTAGGTTACTCTGCTAGAATTCTTTTGAATAGCAGGAGCCGTCGTTCACTGCGTTGGGAGAGGGGAAGTGAAATGGCAACGTTTATCGAATTCCTGAAAGCAATCGCTTTCGGCATCGTCGAAGGTATCACCGAGTGGCTTCCGGTCTCGTCGACCGGACACATGATTGTCCTGAACGAGTTCTTTTCCATCGAAAAGACGCAGGGGAAACCGTTCTACGATTTCTTTTTGTACGTCATCCAGTTCGCGGCCATCCTCGCGGTCGTCA
>CAYUFI010000050.1:0-8524 GCA_964444175.1 uncultured Clostridiaceae bacterium
TGTCAGTGCCGTCTTTTCCCTTAACAGGCTGTCAATGTATCTTGAAAGCTCGCGGTTTCTATGTTCTCCTCCCATCCGAAATTCCCCACAAACAGGCAAGCGAAAGCCATCTGGGAAATCCGGGAAAGCCTGGGGAAGGAAGACATCATCATCTGACTTCCTAACGAAGCGGCCGCACCACTCCCTTTTCAAAGAGGGTACGGACGCTTTTTTACTTGGCTTCAGAGCAGAATCAAAGAAGAAATTCATTCTCCCTTGATCCTTTCCGCGTATCGTGAGAACGTATAGTCCAGTACGAACGAGGAAAGGACATCCATAGAGACATAGAGATCCGCATCCGTTCCGTCCAGCAGTTCCGTTCCGACCCTGATAGAAGATGGCTTCCGATGTTTCAAATGAATTTTCCTTAAGGAAGAACAATTCTTAAACGAATGATCTTCGATATAGGAAATACTGTCCTGGAACGTAATTTCTTCTATACCGGTTTGATTGCGGAATACTTCCGGATCCACGGAAGTAATGTATTTCCCGTTATAGGAAGAAGGAACAATGAAAGAATCTTTCGTTTTGACTAAAGACGAAACGGCGTACGTCCCGTCGTCCTTAAGACGGTACGTAAAGTAAGACAGGTCTTCGTTATTGTCCGCGACCGGCTTTTCGATCTCCGGACGGGAAGGCTTCTCCGCGTCATCGATATTGGTCGGGGACGGATCGTTCAGGATCAGCTTGATCATTTGGATCATCTTCTTCGTATAGTTCCGCGCTCCGGCTTTGTTGAGATGGAAGTTCGTATCGTAGAAATACTCTCCGTCCAAAATAGAATCGAACGGATTGAACGGGAAGCCCATGTCGAGTCTCTTCTCCAACTTGGAATAATACGACTGGATGGTTTCATCCGAATCTTTGATCGCGAGCTGATTCATCGGGGCCGGATAGAAATAGAAAGACGCTCCCTGTTCTCTGACATAGGAAGCGAAGGAATTCACTTTCTCTATCCATTCATCGGTAGGGAAGATATCGAACGGAATCGGAGTGGTCGGATCGAAATAATCCGGGAGGACGCAGTAGGGAGTGAGCTCGTGGTCGATGTCCCCGTATTCGTTGAAACTCGACTTTTGATAGATTCCGGAAAGATTCATTTCCTTTCCGAGCGTATACGAAAGCTTTTTTTGGGAGAACGCGTAGAGGTCCCCAATCAGACGTTCTTTCGTCGAGGCCGGCAAAAGATTCATTAAGGAGAAATCCCCGTCGAGCGCCTCTAAAAGGGCCTCCCCGTTATAGTAGAGGCTTAAAGTCTGTACGTTCTGTTCCGGGCAGAAGAAGAGAAGATCTCCCTGATTGATCCTTGCCTTGGCGAAATCGAGCATGACGTCCGAACCCAGGGAGGCGTACATCCCGAAGTTCACGACTTTGTAAGAGGGAAGTTCCTGTTCGATGAGGGAAGAATCGATTCCAAAAGGCAGGGCGCTTCCTCCGATCAATACGATGCGTTTTCCTTTTGTATCCTTCAGGCGGACCACTTTTTCCTTCAGTTCGCCTAAGTAGGTTCTCTCATAAACCGGAGGCAGCAGGAAAGCGTTCATGTTCACGGAGAAAGGAACGGTCAGTAACGGAACAATCATGGATAGAACCATCAGTGTTCTCTTCGCGCGCTTTCGCATAAAATTCTCTGCCTCCTTGTCTCTAGAACTGGAAATAGATGAATCCGTTCGATCCGTGCGTCTCTAAGTTCAATAGACCGGCGAACAGGACGAATACGCCTAAGGAAAGATAGAGAAGGGCCTTAGGGGGAGAAATCCTCTCCTTCTCCTTGACGGAGAGAAGATTTTGCTCCTTAAGCGGAGGAAAGATATCCGTAAGAGGGAGCAGGATCAGGGAAGCGAAGACTAAGAACACGTACGTCCCTTCTTCCCATAACGGATTCACCTTAAGAGGGGCGAACTCCGTGAAGATCTTTTGAATCACCGTAAACGCGGTTTGAGTCGAATCCGCCCGGAAGAAGATCCAGAGGAAGGAGACCATTAAGAACGTGAAGAAGACCGCCACCCCGTAGAGGAAGCAACGGGGCAGATGCGTCTTCAAAAGGAACCGTTTCTTCAAAGGCTCTAAGAGAATTTCAATAGAAATCAAAAGACCGCTCAAGGCGCCCCAGAGGACGTAGTGCCAGCTCGCCCCGTGCCATAAGCCCGAAAGGAAGAAGACGAATAAGACGAGCAGGATTTGGACGGGTTTGCCTTTACGGGAACCTCCTAAAGGGATGTAGACGTCATCGAGGAAGAAGCGGTTCAGACTCACGTGCCATCTCCTATAGAAATCTCTTAAGGAAGTCGAAAGATAAGGCTTTTTAAAGTTCTCGCTCAACTCAATCCCCAGCAGTTCCGAACTCCCCTTGGCGATGTCGCAGTAACCCGAGAAGTCCCCGTAAATCTGGAAGGCGAAAAAGAACGTCGCGAGGAGAAGGCTCGCCCCGCTGCTAGTAGAGACATTGGAATTGACCGAATCGACGTATCTTCCGAACGTATCCGCGATCAGGACTTTCTTCAGATAGCCTTTTAAGAGATAGGGTAAGGCGTTCAGAATATACCTTAGGGAAAACGTTTTCTTCTCTTTGAGCTGGGGAAACAGGTCGGAACTCTTCTCAATCGGGCCGGCCACGAGCTGCGGGAAGTAGGAGAGGAAGAGAAAGACCGTCACCGGATCCTTCTCGGCTTCCTTCTTTCCGTTATAGACATCCGCGATGTACGAGATACCCTGGAACGTATAGAACGAGATTCCGATCGGAAGGAAAAGAGAGATTGGACGATAGATGTCCCTCCCGGACATCTGATAAATCCCTTGAGAAAGGGAAGCCCAGAAGAAATCGAGATACTTGAACGTGAAGAGACTCCCTAATAACAGGATGAGTGATAACACGAGAGAGAACGTCTTCCGGCCTTTTTTAGAAGTCCCCGAACCCAGTGCTCCGAAATAAATCACGAGGCTCGAAGCGAATAAGAGAATCAGTAAGCGCGGTTCGCTCCAGGAGTAGAAGAGATAGGAAGCGAATAGCAGGAAATACTTCCGGAACTTAAAAGGAAGGAGCCAGTAAATCAGGACAGAGAGAGGAAGATAAATGAGATATAAGAAGGAATTGAAACTCATGCATCCCTCCTCCCTCTGCTCAAAAGAACGACTATCAAGACGAAGAGGGCGTAGATTCCGCTCCCGAATAGAGAGAACGATAAAGATAGCAGAACGAAATACGCGTAGATCAGAAACGCGACGAACAGAAAGAACGAAGCCGAAAGGAAATACGGCCGGACTTTCTTAGAAAGGAAAGACAGCGTGAGGAAGAATAGCGACACGAGGAGGAACGCTCCTCCGATGAACATTTCCGTACTCATCCGATAACCTTCCTCAGTTCGTCGATGACGTATTCGGTATGGCCTTTAGCGGCCTTGCTTGAAAGATGGTTGTCGATGAGGTAGAAGCTCGTCCCCGGATAGAGGCTGTCCTCGAGCTTCCCTAAGATCGGGACGGAAAGATGCTTCTGAAGATACGCCTCTAGCTCGTTCCGTTTCTCATAGGTCGACTCATCCGTTATGGCCTTATGGTTCTTCGGGGCGTAGGCGTAAAAGACCCGAATGCCTTTTTGAGAAAGGCTTTGATAAATCGAATTCAGATTCGAAATACGGTCTTCCGTTATGGTTTCCAAAGTATACGGGGTCAGAGGCTGATAGATGTGCTCGTCCCTGTCGTGGCCTTCTCTTTCTAAGATATAATCGCCTTCCAAGTTATAGGTCTTCTCCTGATGGTAATTGAAATCGTCGTCGCGGTGATTGGAGGTATACGAGTAATCTAAAGAAGCCAGGGAACTCCTTCTCATCTGATAATGCGTGTATCCGAAGAAGAAATCCGGATAGTCCTGTATATCGATAAAAGAAAGGGAAGCGTAGTTCCCTTCGAAGAAATAGAAGAGGTTCTCCTCGAACTTCCTATCCGTCCCGAACTGTTCGTCCAAAGCCCAATAATCGTATTCGGGGGCGTGAATCAATATATCCCCGGGATTCATATGCGAGGCGATCACGGATAACTGGGGCTTCATGTTCACGTACGCGAATACGCCCATGTCCACGGTTTTATATTCCGGGAAGGCCTCTTCGAATAGAGGGGAGAAATATCCGTACCGCACAGAAGAACCTCCGAAGAGGACAATCTTCTTTTCGCCCCTGACCGAATCGAGATAATCGTTCTTATCGGTAAAGGCGTCATAATACGTCCCGCTCGCATGCGGGGGCGTCACGGCGTTGATATGGACCGTCTTCAAAGGACTCCCTCGAAAAGCGTTTTCATCAATCTCGTTTAACGAATCCGAGAACGTCATCTCCTCTAAGGAGGAATTCAGAAAGGCGTCCTTTTCGATTCTCTTGACCGAAGAGGGAAGAAAGAGCTCTTTTAAAGACGAGGACGAAAAGGCACCCGTAGAAATCTTATAGACCGCGCGTCCGTTATAGGAGGAAGGGAGGACGACCTTGTCGTCTTTTCCCTTATAGGACGTGACGCACGCCCCGTCCGCATCGACGGAGAAAGTAAAATCGCTTAAGGGCGAGACCTTCTCGTAATGCGGATACAAGTCTTTCACTCCGTAAGGAACCCGGTTATTGAAATAGACGTCCTCCCCGGAAAGATCTTCCTTTGTGTTCCAGGAAGATAGAAGATATCCGTCTCTCCCGTTTAATACTTCGTATCCGTTCAAGGCGTGCTCGCGGAGATGATAGCCTTGAAAAGGCTCCCTACGCGTATCTGTCCCGTCCAGAAATAGAGAGGAGGAGGAAGAATGGTACGTCAGGCTTCCTTTCGAACACGATAGGGAAATCACGGAAGGATAAAAGACGTCTTTCAAGGTCAGCGTGCATTTCGTCCCGTCTTCCTTCTCGACCGAATAGGAAGGATACGAGCAGCTTAAGAACGAACTCCCGTAGAGGAAACGGACGGTAAAGGAGACGTCGCTTCCCGGAAGGATCTCCCGGATCGGGGAATCCACCGTATAGAACTCCGAATCCTCGACCATCACCTTGATCTTATCCGAACGGGTAAAAGAATCCTGCGAGCAGGAAGCCAAGAGAACCAGAAGAAGACAGGAAAAGACGCTCTTTTTCTTCATAAAAAGATGACCTTCTCCATTATACGTGCATAGGAAAGGGTTTACAAAACCGGAACGAGGGGTCTTCCATCGTAGAAAAGACGCCGCTCGGATTCTTATTATTGAACCCGGGCGGCGTCATTGGATTTTCCCGCTTACTCTTTCGAAGCGAAATCCTAGTAGAGCGCGTTCTTAGCGAGCTCATAGCCTTCGCCGTGCCGTCGTCCTTTAAGAAAACGTATAAGAACGCCGTCGCGTATCTGTCGGTGGCATAGAGCATGTCCCCGTGGTCTTTGTTCTTCCTCCTGGCCATGAGTCAGGGGACGCCCGAAGGGACTTCCCAAAACGTGTGTTTTCTTTTCTTCGGGCATTCTTTCCTTCCGCCAACCTTGATTTCTCCTCTCTAACGGGATTACCCTGTATTTGGAACATGTGTTCCAACGCTGAACATGACAGCACGGAACCTTTTGAAAGGAAAACCCTCCTTTTCAAAAAAGGAACAGGGAGGAAAGATATGGACCGGAGGAAAAATACGCCCCGCGCGCGGGACGGCATCCGCGACGAATCGCTCGGAATTGCCCTGGAGCAGGCCTTGATCCAAATGCCGATGAGCTCGATCGAAGTGCGGGCGCTCTGCTCAAAGGCCGGCGTCGGGAGGACGACGTTCTACCGCTATTACGGGGAAAAGGACGGGCTGGGGAATTTGTTTAAGCGAAGTCAGCGGAAACAGTTCGAGGAATATCTCCTCGAACATCCCGTCAGTGAGAAAGAGAACCGGGACAAAAGGCTTCTCTCGTACCTCTATCTCAAGAAGGATCTGTTGCTCTCGCTCGAGAAATTCGGGGAGGACGGGATGCTGCTCGATCTGTTGAAGACGCTCGTCCTGACCGATCCGAAGAGGAGCTACACCTATATCGACTCCATGGGCGTGGGGCTCTGGTACGGGTTCTTAAAATGCTGGACGGAGGAAGGGATGAAAGACTCCACCGAAGAAGTACAAAGGAAAGTGCTCGCTTCCTTATCCGTTCTGATCGCCTCTAGTAAGAAACAGGTAAAATAGAAAAGGATTTTTGAAAGAAAGGAGATTTTCATGGATTATCAGAAAGCTTCCGAATACTGGATCAAAAAGGATGAAGCGTCCGTCAGGATGGAGAAGGCGGACTTAAAGAAAGAGATCGACGGATTCGTCTTATCCCATCAAGTCTGCGCCTTCGCGTGCGCGTATAGGGACTTTGTAAGGTGCACCCCGCTCGAATATTCCTATATCGGCGGCTGCTTCTACATCTTCTCGGAAGGCGGGCTGAAATTCAAAGCCCTCGAGTTCAATAAGGACGTCTGCCTCGCGATCTACGAGGACAATCCTTCCTTCGGAAACCTGAAGGGGCTCCAGGTCACCGGGAAGGTCGAAATCGTCGAACCGTTCTCGGAAGAATACGAAAAGGTCGCTACTTATAAGAAGATTCCTATCGAAGCTTTGAAGAGGCTTCCGTCCCCGATGAACCTTTTGAAGGTCGTCCCTTCTGAAATGGATTATCTCGATTCTTCCTTGAAGAAAAGAGGGTATTCCCCTAGACAGGTCTATAAGGCTTAAAGCCGTCCGCTTTCGGTTTATCGGAATTCAAAAAGGAATCTCCCTGGATTGACCGGGGATAATCCGTATTTCCCGCTTTTTAATGCGGACCGGGCATTGTTTAAGGACGGTCTTTCGGGCTATAGGGAAATCGGGAGAAATCGGATTTTGAAAAAGTTCGGGAAAGTTTTATCCGTATCTGTGGCCGCCTTATCCCTGTTTTCCTGCTCGGGAGGGAGTTCTTTGACGGTCCATTCCGAAGATGTCGCCTATCTCTCTATGTACCTAGGAATCGGGGAAAGAGACGGAGCGGCCCCTAACCGGTTTAAAAGGAAGCGAATCCGTCCTTTGCTCCGACTCTTTGGGAGATTGGGCGAATCAGCGAATAGAAGTTCGAATGCTCTGCGAGACGGAAAAAGGAAGCCGTGAGATCCACGAACTTCTCCCGGTCATAGCGCTTCATGTTCGAAAGGAGGATTTCTTCGTAGAAAGCGTAGAGGAGTTCTAGACCTCTCGCGGCCTTAAAGAAGTCTTCCTCTTCGTCGATATAGGGAAACGTCATGAACAGGAGATGGTTCGCGAAGATCTTCTCCGCGCGGATTGGATAATACGGAATCTTCTCCCTTAAGAGAGATTCCCTTGTAGCCGGATCTCTGTCCGTATTCATCTTCGCGACCTGCTCGCTAAGACTGTACGAGCGGGAAGTGGCTTGTTGGATGTACTTCAGATAGAGCGGAATCTGCTCTTTGGGGACGGGAAGGACCTTCAGATAGGAGGAAATCTTCTTCATGCGTTCGCTCACGGCATATTTCCGGTTCCCGATCAAGGAAAGGCAATGATTCCGGATTGGAATGAAATCCTTCGGATATTCCTTCTTTTCGTCGTCGTCGAATTCGAAGGAAAGGGTCTTCTTTCGGAAGGTCAGCTTTTCCTGCGAATGAATCAGTTCCTCGATCACCCATTCGCACGAGTTCGAGATGGAGCATTCCGGAACGGGATAGAGACGGGGAGCGCGGGGATAATACCGGCAGACGGAAGGAATCTTCTCTTCGCCCAAAAGGACCTGCAGAGCGCAGTAGCCGTCTTTCTTTCTCCTGAAAGGACATTTTCCCTCGTACGTCAGATTGATCCTTCCGTAATCTTCCTCGGACGGCTGTTCCTCGATCCCGACATACGATTCGAGCTTTTAGGGACATCCAGAGACTGCAAAGAGAAATACTCCTTCTGATTCAGGGTGATCTTCCACCCCTGGCAGCAGCAGTTCCGGCATTCTTTGCCTTTACAGGCGAAGCCGCCGTAGTAAGAAGGGACACTGAACCGGGCTTTGAACATAGGATGTACCTCTTCAACAGAAAATTATTATAGATCGGTTCGCTTAAGACGGATTCAGAGAATTGTTTCCTGATGAAAAATACATCTTTATTTCTATATTCGATTCTGAGAAAACCCTTGAATCCGTGAAATATCGGACAAATCGGGACGAATGATGGATGATTTGAAAACGAATATAGTTATTTTTTTATACGTTGCAAAAGAAACGGCAATTCTCTAAAATAATGACGCGGAAGTTCAGGTAAATTTTAACTAGAACTTTTAGAATATTTGAAGGCTATGAGCCTTATAGAGACTGGAAACTATGGAAACGTTCATCGAATACTTGAAAGCAATTGCCTTCGGACTTGTCGAAGGCATGACGGAATGGCTGCCGGTCTCCTCGACCGGACATATGATCATCCTCAACGAGTTCTTCTCCGTCGAGAAGACGCAGGGGAAACCATTCTACGATTTCTTTTTGTACGTCATCCAGTTCGCGGCCATCCTCGCGGTCGTCA
>CAYUFI010000051.1:0-8427 GCA_964444175.1 uncultured Clostridiaceae bacterium
GTCCGAGAGGTACATGACCTCGTCGAGTTCGAGCGAGACCAATAAGACCGCCTAGCCTTCGTCGCGGTCGGCGACGATCTTCGTATGGATGTCCTCGATGGCGCCGACGTCGAGGCCTCTGGTCGGCTGGACGGCGATGAGGAGGCTGTGTTCCTTATCGATCTCGCGCCCGACGATGGCCTTCTGCTGGTTGCCGCCCGACATGGAGCGGACGATCGTCGACGAACCCAAAGACGAACGGACATCGTATTCCTGGATGAGCTTATCCGAGTAGGCCGGGCGTTCCTTGAAACGGATCAGCCCGTGCTGATCGAATTCCGGTTCGCGGTAACGTTCCAGAACGGAGTTTTCCTCGAGCGTGTAGTCGAGGACCAGGCCGTACTTCTGGCGGTCCTCCGGGATGTGGGACATGCCGTCTTTGATCTTCTTTTCGATTGGGGCGCGCGTGATGTCCCTGCCGTTCAGGACGATGTTCCCTTTTTCGACCGGTCCTAAGCCGGTCAAAGCGTTCACGAGGTCCGTCTGGCCGTTTCCTTCGATACCGGCGATGCAGACGATTTCTCCCGCGCGGACCTTGAACGAAACGTCCTTGACGGTCTCCTTCTTGGTCATCTTGTCTTTGACATAGAGATGCGAAATCTCGAGGACCGGATCCGCCGGATGGGCGGGAGCCTTCTCGACGTGGAAGGAAACGTTGCGCCCGACCATCATGGAGGCGAGTTCCTCCATCGTGGTCTCCGCAGTCCTGACCGTCCCGATGCACTTGCCTTTGCGCAGGACCGTGCACGTATCGGAGACTTCCATGATTTCCTTCAGCTTATGCGAAATGAACAGGATGGATTTTCCTTCCTTGGCGAGGTTCTTCATGATCTGCATAAGTTCCTCGATTTCCTGCGGGGTCAGAACCGCGGTCGGTTCGTCGAAGATCAGGATGTCGTTGTCGCGGTAGAGCATCTTCAGAATTTCGGTACGCTGCTGCATGCCGACGGAGATGTCGCTGATCTTCCTGTCGAGATCGACGTGAAGGCCGTAGCGCTGCATCAGGTCCTCGACCTTGGCACGCGCCTCCTTCTTGGTGACGAATCCCGCTTTGGAATCCTCCGCCCCGAGGATGATGTTGTCGAGTACGGTGAAGCATTCGACCAGCTTGAAGTGCTGGTGGACCATACCGATGTGAAGGGCGGTCGCGTCGTTCGGATTGTGGATCTCGACTTTCTTTCCGTCCTTATAGATTTCCCCGCCGTCCGGCTGATAGAGCCCGAAAAGGACGCTCATCAGCGTCGACTTTCCCGCGCCGTTCTCTCCTAAGAGGGCGTGGATCTCCCCTTTCTTTAATTTGAGATCGATGTGGTCGTTCGCGACAATGCCCGGGAAGATCTTTGTAATCCCCCGCATCTCGATAACGTAAGTTTCGTTTTCGTCCATTATGCTTCTCCTTCTTCAACTTCTTAAAAAGAGTCCCTCCTCCCCTATAAAGCGGGAAGGAAGGACGGATCGAATCTAATCGGAAGACTACTTGTCGAGAATGATCTCTTCCTTCAGCAGAAGGGCGTCGACAGGACTCCAGAAGTCCGTCGTATCGCATTTTTCGGCGACATTGTCCAGCGGAATGATCTTTCCGCTCTTGATGTCGGCGAATAGGCTGTTATACTGGTCCTTCGTAAAGGAAGTGAATCTCCAGGCCGCATCGTCGGTCGGCAGGCCCGTCGCATCGTCGGAAGCGCCTAAGTTCTGCGCTTTGCCGCCGATGTCATTCCATTTACCGGCATAATACTGGCCGAGGACCTTCTCGACGGAAGGAGCGAGTCCCTTCATGGCGGAGGTCACGATCTTGTCGGATAAGGCGTGCTGGTCGGTATCGACGCCGACAATCTTGGCGTTTTCATATCCGTTCGCCGCGGCGATGACGGAGTTGACCATGGAGCCGCCGCAGGAGAAGACGATCTCCGTACCCGCGGTATACCAGCCGGAGATCTGCGTCTGTAAGTCGGCCGAAGCGGAGAAGCCCGAGCCGAACTTGAAGGAGACCTTGAATTCGACATCGACTTGCTTGATCAGAGCAGCCGCGTTGGCGCCCTGGGCGAAGCCGTAGGCAAAACGGTTGCAGGCCGGGTTAGAACCGCCGCCGCCGAAAGTGCCACCGAGTTTGGTGTAGCCGTCCATGACGACCGCGTAGCCGGCCATGAATCCGGCTTCCTGTTCCTTATAGGTGATGGCGGTGACGTTATTCAGGACGTTGTTGTCCTTGTCGCTAAGCGCCCAACCATCGACGAAGACGAAATCGACATCCGGGTTATCGGTAGCGGCCTGGGTCATAGCTTTCGCCTGTAAGAAGCCCGGAGCGACGATGACCCTCGCGCCGTTCTTGATAGCGGATTCCATCGCTTCGACGCGGTCGGCATCGGTAGCGTTCGAACCGTTGGCCGGCTGATAGTACTGATAGGTCTTGCCATTAGCTTCGGCATAGCCCTTGACACCTTCATAGGTACCCTGGTTGAAGCCGCCGTCCATGAGCTGGCCGACATCGGTCACGACCGCGAGTTCGGCCGGACCGGAGTTGCCGCCGCAGGACGCGAGCATTCCGACCAACGAACAGAGAGCGACTGAGACTAACAATCCTTTTTTCATGTTCACATGAATCCTTTCCTGTAGCGTACCTTCTCTTTCCACGTCTTCGCCTCGCTTAGGAAACTTTCTGGGGGAACTGCTTTTCTATAGGAAAAAACAGACCGTTTCTTTCAAAAGATTCCGCCGGAAGACTTCCTTTTTCCGTCCTGATTCAACTTAATCTCATAAAAAGGGTTAAGCTTCTTCATTCCTTCCGTTCAGTTCAGACACATCAAGACAACGTATCACTACTAGAAACTATTCTAGTTATAAAAAGCCCGTTTTTCAACTTTCCCCGCCCTTTCATAAGCAAACTCTGTGCCTGCGAAACAAAAATGTGGGGAAATAATGGCTTTTATGCCGATTAGGAGAACTTTGAGACTTAAACAAAGATTTAACTATTTTTTAATCCGGTTCAAAATACGGGCACGAAAAAACCCCAAGAACACAGGGGTTCTGGGGCTTTTCGGTCTGTTCCAGGTGTCGATTAACGCTTGGAGAACTGCGGAGCGCGACGGGCAGCCTTTAAACCGTACTTCTTTCTTTCCTTCGCACGAGCATCTCTCGTGGTCAGTCCAGCAGTACGTAACGGCTTGCGGTATTCCTCGGTGACATTGATCAGGGCACGCGCGATCCCTAAACGGACCGCTTCGGCCTGAGCCGAGAAACCGCCGCCTTTGACAAAGGCCTTGACATCGAACTTTCCGGCATTGTCGGTGACGCCGAACGGCTCGTTCAGAATGACGACGTTCGTGTCGTACGGGAAGTACTCTTTCGCGTCCTTTCCGTTGATGACGACCTTGCCTTCGCCAGAGGTGATGTAGACTCTAGCGATAGCAGATTTGCGCTTGCCGGTACCGTAGTAGACGGAAGCATTCTTCTTTTCAGCCATAGTTTACCTTTCCTCCTTAGAACTTGAGTTCCACCGGCTTCTGGGCGGTCTGCGCATACTTCTCATCCGCATAGACGAAGAGCTTCTTCGCTTCCTTGCGGCCGAGAGCGGTGTGCGGGATCATTCCCTTGATGGTTCTTTCGACCAGTTCCACCGGATAGTTCTCAACCATGACACGGGCGCTTCTCTTGCGAAGTCCGTGATACGAACCCGAATCGTTGTAATAGACCTTGCGTTCGAGTTTCTTGCCCGTCAGAACGGCTTTCGCCGCATTGATGACGATGACATAGTCACCGCAATCGACATTCGGGGTGTAGATAGGCTTGTTCTTACCTGTCAAGACGACAGCGACCTCAGAGGCTAAACGACCGAGGGACATTTTGGATGCATCGACGATGTACCACTTTCTCTGAATTTCAGAGGGTTTTGCTAACGTAGTTTGACGCTGCATAATTTTTCAATCCTTTCGTTCTTAAGCAAATTGTGAACTTTACCGGGGTTCAAGTCTGCAATTTAGCCGTCTAATATGATACACAAGCCACAGGCAAATAGTCAAACAGAATCGAACCGAATTTAGAAAGATTCTTACGCCCTTAAGAAGACCTTATAGGCCTTATACGCCTCGTAGACGTCCGCCTTCGAGACGAGCTCCATCGGAGAGTGCATCGAAAGCACCGGGACCCCCGCGTCGAGGACGTACATGTTGTAGTTCCCTAAGATGTAGGCGATCGTTCCGCCGCCGCCCTGGTCGACCTTGCCGATTTCGGACGTCTGGTAATGGATGCCGTTTTCGTCCATGGCCTTCCTGACGAAAGCGAGATATTCCGGCATCGCGTCGTTGCAGCCGGACTTTCCCCGCGCGCCTGTGTATTTATTGAAGACGATGCCTTTAGCGAAGTAGCACGAATTCTTCGGCTCGTTCGCGTAGGCGTATAAAGGATCCACCGCGCAGGAGACGTCGCTCGAGAGCATCTTCGAATTCGTGAAGGCGTGACGCAAGGCAAGATACGAATCTTTCCCCTGTCTAAAGAGCATCTCCGCGACGGTGTCCTCGAACCACTTCGACTGGGCGCCACTCGCCCCGATGGAGCCGACCTCCTCCTTGTCGACGAGAACGACCACGGAAGTATATTCATCTTCCTTCGAATCCAATACGGCCCTTAAGGACGTATAGGCGCAGACCTTGTCGTCATGCCCATATCCGGCGATCATCGAACGGTCGAACCCGTAGTCGCGGGCCTTCCCGGCCGGTACGGCGCAAAGTTCACTCGAGAGGAAGTCCTCTTCCTCCATGCCGTACTTGTCCTTTAATAACTTCAGGATGTACTCTTTGACCTGGTCCGCGGCGTCTTTTTCGAGCGGGATGTTCCCGATCGAGAGATCGAGGTTCTCTCCGTCGATCACCTTCGACGCCGGTTTCTGCATCTGGTCCGCGGAAAGATGGATCAATAAATCGGTCACGCCGATCACCGGATCCCCTTCGTCCTCCCCGACGTGCACTTCGAACGAGCTTCCGTCCTTCTTATAGACGATTCCGTGCAAAGCCAGAGGGATCGTGACGTACTGGTACTTCTTGATCCCGCCGTAATAGTGCGTCTCGAGATAGGCGATCCCGCCTTTCTCGTAGAGCGGGTTCTGCTTGATGTCGAGCCGCGGGGAATCGATGTGGGCCCCTAAGATCCTCATCCCTTCCTCGATTGGTCTCTTCCCGATGATGGCCGCTAAGAAGTTCTTGCCTTTATTGGTCGAATAGACCTTATCTCCCGGCTTCAGGGTCTTATATTCCTTCAGGTCCTTGAATCCGGCTTTCTTGGCGAGTTCGACGGCTTCCTTAGTCGCTTCGCGCTCGGTCTTCCCTTCGCTTAAGAAATCCATATATTCCTTCGCGAAGGAAAAGATCTCTTCCTTCTTCTGATTATCCGCATCGACCCAGATGTTCTTTCCGTACATCTTTCTTTCCTTTCTCCTTTCCCAAATCAAAAATGATTTCCGCTAGAGGAATCATACGCTTCTATAAGGATTCGTTCAATCCGAAGAATCGTATTTTTCCCGCTGGGAAAAGGATTTTACAGAATAGGATTCCTTAAATCCTATATATATGGATAGATTCACTTCTTATTCGTGAACTTCGGAAAAGATGGTGGGACGTTCCCTTTTAAAGAACCATCCGAGGAGGCGTCCGTATAGTCCTTGGTATGGATGTAGAGGTTTGCTTCGTCGAGGTTCTTCTTCAGTTCGGAGAGTTCCGCCCTCTTCTTCAAAAGGGCGGGATCTTCCTCGATCACGACCGCGTCGTGGAGCATCGATTCCGAACGGACGAGGAAAGGCCCGTTCCCCGAAGCGGAAATCCGTTTCTCTTCGTTTAAGACGCCCGACTTCTTCAGGGCGAGTTTCGCTAACGCCGGTCCGACAATCTCGTAGAGAATGCCGGCGAAGACGATGATGGCGTTGATCTGGGCGCCTGTTTCGGCTAACGACTGGTCTCCGGTCTCTGCGCTCAGGGCCGTAAAGCTCGAAAGGAGAATCGCCGCGAGACCTAAGGAGAACCCCGCCTGCGGCTCCATCGTGAATCCGATCCAGTCCCGCACGGTCTTCGGGGATTTCGAGATCGCGCCTCCTACGTACGACGAACCGTATTTCATCAAAAGCCGCACGAAGAAATAGACCACCCCGGCGAGCCCGACGCTCCCGAGATCGGAAATCTGGAACTTCATGCCCGAGAGGCAGAAGAAGATCAGCGTGATCGGGGCGCTGAAATCCGCGACCTGGTCGAAGATTGATTCGTCGTTGGTGAGGTTGACGTAGACCATCGCGAAGACCATCACGGATAACAGCGGGGTGAGGGAAAGATCCGGGGAGAAAAGGCGCGAAAGCCCGCAGACGCCGACCAAGGCCAATAGGCAGAAGACCGTTAAAATCAGCCGGTTGTCGTGCGTCCTGGTGGGCTTATTGATGACTTTGCCCATCAGAAAGGCCAGTAAGCCTCCTAAGACCATCAGTCCGAGATTCACTAAGATCGGAAGCCACACGACTTTGAACGCCGAGAAGGACTTCCCGCTCGAAAGAGTGGCCAACGCAACGCCCAGGCATACCGAGAAGCTCAGAATGCCGAAGAGATTGTCGATGGAGTTGACTTCGATGGAGTAATCGACGAATTCCCCTTCGCAGCGGTATTCGCGGATGGTCATCAGAGTCGAGGCGGAGGAAGTCGTCCCTCCGATCGAACCGATGACGAGGGCGATCGGGACGGAGAAACCGAAGGCGAGCATCACTAAGAAGACCGCCGCCGAAGTGGCGAGGGCCTGGAACAGGCCTAAGATCAGCGGGCGGAAGCCGTTGCGCCGGATGATATTGAGATTAAAGTACCGTCCGGAAGCGAAGGCGATGAACCCGAGGCCCATGTCCTGGATGAAGGACATGCCCGAGATGATGTTCTGGGGTATCAGATTGAAAACATACGGTCCGATGAGGATGCCCGAAAGGATGTAGGCCGTGACGTTCGGAAGCCTCAGTTTCTTCGTAATCCTGGTCATCAAAAAGGCGATGATCAGGATGAAAGCGACGGAGAGGATGGCCTGGGTCGCCACCGGGATGGAATACTTCTCGTAGAAGCGTTCGATAAAGTCGAGATTCATCATACAGGCTCTTGAGGTTGTAAATTATAAACGAAAGTAAGCGTTTACATCGTCAAGGTTCTAGTCATTATAGCATAGTTTTTCCCTTATCCATCGGAAAAGAAAGGATAGGCTCTTAGAAGAAACGTAAAAACGGGAAGGAAAGGACATCCCCTTACGAATCCATCCCTGACCGATTCCGTCTATTACTATAAACTCACGAGTACCTCCGCTACCGCTTGTCCTTTTCCATTTATCCGTATAAAGAATAGGCAAGAATCGGAAAGAAAAAGAGACCGTATTGGCTTATAACAGAATCGCCGGTCGGTTCCTCTCTTATAGGGAGAAGAAAGAGACGGATCCTCTAGTCACAGAGTTCGCTTCCTATTTCAAAAAAGGAGAACCCGTTTTGGGCATCGGCTGCACCAGCGGATACCCGATCGATCTTGATCTTTCCAAGAAAGGCCTTTCCGTTCCGGGCATCGATCCTTCTAAAGAAATGATCGGGCGCGCCCTTAGGAATAAGATTCCGAACGCTTCTTTTCTCTGCACGGACTTCGGATCCTACCAGGATAAGAGGAAGGATCGGAGCGTCATCGCTTTCGATTCTCTCTTCTTCTATACCTCTTATAAGAATATAGAATCCTGCTAATGAAAGATTTCCTCCTTATTGGAAGAAGGCGGTATTCTTCTTTTTACCGCCGGGAAAAATAGAAGGCGAAATGGAAGGCACCATGTACGACGAGCAGTTCCATTACGCTTCCTACCGTGCGGAGAGGACTCTGGAGTTATGGAAGGAAAATGGTTTTTCCGTTCTAAAAAGCGAAACGGACTACAAGGACAGCGTGTCCTTTTCGCGGGATCTCGTGGTCATGGCTCGGAAGGTTTCTATTTCCTCCATTTCGTTGAAAAAGAGAATATTTTAATAAAACATTGGGCTGGAGCACCCTTAAAACGCAGTTTTGATTTTCTCATCGGATAATTTTAAAATACCCTTATCATTGAAAAACGGGTGTGGTACATTTGAAGTACGAAGAAGGGCTTTCCTGTCCCTGTTTCCGCCACCCTAACGCGAAACAGGACGATAGCAAAACCGGACTTCCCATTTTCTAAGCGGAACAGCTCCTCAGCGAACTTCCTTCTCCGCTCCGATGTTTCTCTCTTCAGGCATGCCAGTGCTCCGATCCAGGGAAAACAGGACGGAAAGAAACAGTAACGTTACAAAACGGGCTCGTCCAGAAAATGTCCGATATGATTCATCTCCGCACCTATATCATCGGGCGGAGATTAGAAAGAAAGGAATCTTTATGAAAC
>CAYUFI010000052.1:0-7957 GCA_964444175.1 uncultured Clostridiaceae bacterium
GTGGCAATACTGATGGCCGCGGCCGCGTCAGCTACTTCCGTAATCGTCCCGGCGTAGTTCTCGACCGCCTTGAAGACGGACGTGAAGATCGAGCCCGTGCCAAACGAGACGACCGAATCGTCCGCGTCGAGTGTGGAGTCCTCGTCGTTTCCGGTCTTGACGAGATAGATGTTCCCGCCGGTCAATAGACGCGCGAAATTGTAATCCGTAACCTTTCCGCCCTTCATCAGCTTCGCGGTGTTCGCCGCGTCGAAGATGACGACGTCCGCGGTTCCGTTGAAAATCGCCGGACGGACGATTGTGGCGGGCGCCCCGACGGTGACCCGGGACGGATGGTCATGGTAATAGTTCCCTAGAGCGTAGGAAGGCGCGCCTTCAGGAGAGACGACCGAGATTTCGCTCTCCTGACCTTCCGAGCTCTGTCCGGAAGAAGATTCCTCTTCGGATGTTGAAGACGGAAGTGAGGTTTCGGAAGACACGGAAATTCCTCCGTTCACCGAAGAAAGCTGCGTCAAAGAAGAAGTCTGTCCGCACGAAACCAGCGTGGAGGCCAGCGCCGCGGCGGCCAGAAGATAAGTCTTTTTCATGAAATGGATTGATTTTCCCCTTCTATATTGTGTTTTTTGATTTTAGTCTTCGAAGAGCTCGTCAACCGGCGTCCCGATTTCGTCCGGGCTCTTCTTTACGCCGAAGTTCTTTAAGACCGATGCGCCGATATCGGCGAATGTCGCGCGTTCTCCGATGTGGCGGCCTTTGTCGAATTTAGGCGAATACGCTAGGAACGGGACGCGTTCGCGGGTGTGGTCGGTGCCCCACCAGGTCGGATCGTTGCCGTGGTCGGCCGTGACAATGACCAGATCGTTTTCCTTCATGTGGTCCAAGAAGGTCTTGAGCCAGCCGTCGAACTCCTCGATGTGCTTTCCGTAGCCGATCGGGTTGCGTCTATGGCCGTATTCGGAGTCGAATTCGACGAGGTTCACAAAGCAGAGGCCCGTGAAGTCGAAATCGTCTAGGTAAGACGTCGTGACCTCCATCCCTTCCTTATCCGAAGAGGTGTGCTGGGTCTTTTCGATGCCGTTGAAATTGAAGATGTTCCCGATTTTGCCCACCGCCGAAGTCATGTATCCGGCGTCCTGCAGATCGTTCAGGACCGTCCTTCCGCTCGGATCGAGGGCGTAGTCCTTTCTCTCCCCCGTGATGCGCTTGAAGTTCGTCTTGTCCGTCCCGACGTACGGACGGGCGATGATGCGCCCGACGCGGTATTCCGGACGGAGGCAGATCTCGCGCGCAATCTCGCAGTCGCGGTAGAGTTCCTCGAGCGGGACGCACGATTTGTTCGCGGCGACCTGCAGGACCGAGTCGGCCGAGGTATAGACGATGAGGGACCCGTCGCGGGTCTGCTGTTCGCCGAGTTCGACGAGGATCTCGGTGCCCGAAGCGGCCTTGTTGCCGATGATCTTCCTGCCCCAGCGCTGTTCCAGTTCGTCGATCAGCGCCTTCGGGAAGCCGGTATCGGTGAAGGTGATGAACGGGGAGACGGTCTTGATACCCATCATCTCCCAGTGTCCGGTCATGGTGTCCTTGCCGTTACTTTCTTCGCGCAAAGTGGTCGCGTAGGACTTCGGATGGGCGACTTTCTGAACGCCCTTGATATCCGCCAAATCCCCTAACCCGAGGCTTTCGAGAGTGGGGACGTGCAGTCCTCCCATCTTCTCGGCGATATGGACGTAGGTATTCGAGCCGACGTCGTTATGTCCGGCGTTAAAGAATCTGTCCGCGTCCGGTTCGGCCCCGATGCCGAGCGAATCGGCGACGATGACAAAGATTCTCTTGAACTTTTTATATGATTTTTGTTCCATAAGATTATCCTTTCTTTCCGTCTGTTATTTTACTATAAAAGCGTTTTCCTTTGTTAAAAGGTGATTATCCATCCCCTTTCTTCCCTCCGCCCATCAGCCGGTCGTAGGCCGAAAGGATGCGCCGGGCCGAGACGTGGGTGTAGATCTGGGTCGTCTCAATCTTGCTGTGGCCGAGCATCTGCTGCACTTCCCTTAAGGTCGCCCCGTTCTCGAGCAGGTGCGTCGCGAAGGAATGGCGCAGGGAGTGCGGGGTGATCGGCGTCTCGATGCAACAGCGCGAGGCGTACATCTTGATCTGCTTCCAGAAATACTGGCGCGAAAGCTTCCCTCCGCGCATGTTCAGAAAGACGTATTTGCTGTCCTTGGCGTGCGGGATCTTCGAACGGACTTCCTTGTAATAGGTATTTAAAGCGTCCAAGGCGAATTCCCCGATCGGGACGAGGCGGTCTTTCTGCCCTTTCCCAGAACGGACCTTTACGAACCCTTCTTGGGCGTTGATGTCCCCGAGAGTCAGGTTCAGAAGCTCCGAGACGCGGAGGCCGGAGGCGTACATCACTTCCGTCATCGCCCGGTCGCGGATCTCACCGGGTTTGCTTTCGTCGAACGAATCGAGAAGACGCTCCACTTCTTCGTCCGTCAGGACGTTCGGAAGGCGCTTCTCCGCCTTGGGGAGATAAAGTCCGTGCAGAGAGACGTCAATCACTCCTTCCGCGCCTAAAAAGCGGTAGAAGTTCCGTACCGTCGTCCCTTTCCGGATTAATGAGCTCGTCGCCAGGCCCTTTTTAGAGAGGAACGAAATGAAATCCGAGATGTCTTCGCGGGTCAGCAAAGACACGTCGCAGTCCTTCATGTACGACGCGAATTCGTTCAGGTCGTCCTCGTAGGTGGTTAAAGTCGATACTTCGTCCCCTTTTTCGACCGAGAGGTAGGCGAAGAAGTCGTCGATCTTCTCGCTGATCCTCATTCTTTCTCCTTCTTCTTCAGTTCCCCGAGCGTCGTCAGCTTCAGTTCAGGGTTATCTTCCTTGAGCTTCCCGATGAAGGCCTCGCTCTTCTCTTCCTTATTTAAGGAAGTGTCGAACAGGTTCATCTGGCGCTCGTTATTTAAATCGCTCTCGCTTTTGACGTCGTCGAGGCCGATCCCGAGCAGGCGAATCTCCTCGCCCTGGTAGAACGAGTCGAACACGGCTTCGGCGGTCAGATAGATCTTCTCGAAATCGGACGTGTAATCCAACATCGCCTTGCGCTTCGAGCGCGTGTTGAACGACGAGTCGCGCAGGGTCAGGACGACTAGGCGGGCGACCCTCTTTTCTTCCTTTAATTCGTCCGAGACGTCTTTAGCAAGGTAACGCAGGCGCTCCTTCAGACGGTCGATTTCGTCGATGTCGTCGATGTACGTCTCCATCTTCGAGATGGATTTCCTTGCCTCGCGCACGGTCTCCACGGCGTCGTTTCCCCGCCCGTTGGCCCAGTCCTTGAAGGTGGAATAGGACGAACCGAGGATGGCCTTCGCTTCCTTCGAATCGTCGACCGCGAGTTTTCCGATCGTGTCGATTCCGGCTTCTTTTAACGCCGGGGCGGTCTTCTTCCCGATGCCCCACATCTTGTCGATGGAAAGAGGCCAGAAATAATCCTTGTATTCGTCGTTATAGATCAACGTAAGTCCGAGAGGTTTCTTATAATCGGACGCCATCTTCGCCAAAAACTTCGTGTGGGCGTATCCGATTGAACATTTGAGCTGAAGATCTTTATAAATCTGCATCTGTAAATCGAATAAAAAATCGTGAGCGGTCGCATCGTTGATGAAGTCGGTCATATCGATGTAGCATTCGTCGATGGAGACCTGTTCGAGAATCGGGAAAGAGGCCTTCAAGTAGGACATAAAACGCTCCGAAACGCGCGAATAAAGGCCGTAATGTCCCGGGATGAAGAGGAGGTCCGGGCAGAGTTTTGCCGCCTGAAAAGTCGGCATCCCGGAATGGACGCCGTATTTTCTCGCCTCGTAGGACGCCGTCGAGACGATGCCCCGCTTGTGGTTCCGCCCGATGGCGATGGGCTTTCCTTTTAAGGAAGGATCCTCGTTGATCTCGCACTGGGCGAAGAAGGCGTTGAGATCGATGTGGACGATGCTTCTTGCCATATAACAAAAGACCTTCTATTTATGTTAACATTTTTAAACGGAAAGAAAGGAAAGCGCGTATGAAGGACTGGAAATTCCGTCTTGTCATCTTCTTAGGGATCCTCTTAGGGTTCCTCGCTTTCAGTCTGGCCATCTATTATTTCGGGGCGAAAGGGGTCTATGCCCTGATCCTGTTTCTCGTCTTGGCCGCAATCGCTCTGACCTTAAGCGATTTATCCGTCTATAAGAAGCTTAAAAGAATATTCGAGAAGACCTGGTCGTCTCTGGATTTTGAGAAAGGAATCGCGGAATTAAAACCGCTCGAAAAGAAAAGGCTCAATAAGAACCAGCAGAAGCTCTATTTCCTCTATCTCTACATGTTCAACCTCTACGCCGGAAACACCGATGAGGCCGTTCAGATCCGTGAAGAAAGGCTCCCTCTCTCCGCTTTTAAAGGGATCAAACAGCAGAAAGCCTTCTATGACATCCTGAAGGACGAAGCCCTGATCCGGCTCGACAGAGACAAATTCCTCGAAATCTCCGAAAAGGAGACGAAGGAACTCCGTCTGAACGAAGGAGAAGGGGCGAAAGACTCGCTCACTTCCCTGTTCTATTTCTCCTTAGAAGAAGGATTCATCGATCCGAAAAGCGAAAAAGAAGCGCTCGAAGAACTCGAAAAAGAAGGGGAAAGTTCCCTTCTCGACCGGGCTTTCTACCTCTACTGCTCCGATAAAGTCCGTTCCATCCGGCATCAGAAGCCCATACACAAAGACGAGCTCGTCCGGCTTTCGAGAAAGACTTTCCTTAGAAAATTAGTAGATAATCTGTATTCTGAATTAGAATAGTAATGGATTAGTAGATTATTGGTATTTATTGGAATTTCCTATTTTTTGTTCTGTTTGAGAAGCGCCTTCGCCGCGGAGAGGGCTTCTTTGGTGACTTCTTCCCCGGAAAGCAAAGAAGCAATCTTCTCGACGACCTCTTCGCCTTCTATCTCCTTCAGGTGCGAAACCGTGTTCTCCCCTTCCGTTTCCTTATAGACATAGAAGAAATGGTCCGCGAGGGCGGCGACCTGCGGCAGGTGCGTAATTGCGATGACCGAAGAGTCTTTGGCGATTTGAGAAAGTTTCTTTCCCGCCTTGGTCGCGACGTTCCCCGAGATGCCCGTATCGATTTCGTCGAAGACGAGCGTGTCGTAAGGCAGGAGATGGTTGAAGACGGCCTTCAGGGCCAGAGAAAGGCGCGAGGCCTCGCCCCCGGAAGCGGCGTCCTTCAAAGGCAAGTAGTTCCCGCCCTTATTCATACAGATGAGAAACGAAACGTCGTCCGATCCGTTCTGATCCGGTTTCCTATCCATCATCGCGACTTTGAACCCGCCTTCTTTGAGGCCGAGATCGTTCAGTTCGGCGTTGACTTTCTCTGACAGCCCTTCGGCGAGCCTGTTCCGTTCCTTATTTAAAGCGGACGCGTGAGTCATCACTTCGTCAAATTTCGCCTTCTCTTCTTTTTCAAGGCGTTCCTTCTCTTCGTCGAAATGCGAAAGATTTTCCAGTTTTTCTTTGCTTTTCTTTAAATAATCGAGAATTTCGGAAGTGGTCTTCCCGTATTTGTGCTGCAGATCCTTCAAGTCGAAAAGGCGTTCGTTGATGGCTTCGATCCGGTCCGGGGAGAAATCGAGGTCGCCGTACTTTTCGTCCAGTTCGCTTAAAGCGTCCTGCGCGTCGAGTAGCTTCTCTTTTAGAGACTGCGCTTCCTTTTCAAGGACCGTCCCGTTAAAAAGATTCAGAGTGCGGTCGAGCCCGCTTAAGGATTCAGAGAAATCCGTCTCGCTAAGTACCTTCGAGAACTCCTGGTACGCGTTTTCGAGGTTCTCGTAATTCTCGAGCGAAGAAAGTTCCTCCTCGAGGTTCTCGATCTCGTTTTCTCCGAGGTGCTTGCTCTCGATCTCGTTCACCTGGTATTCGAGAAAATCCTTCCTTGAGAGATCGTTATTCGAGACGAATTCTTCTTTCTGTTTTTTCAGTTTCAGATAATCGGAATAGGCCTTACTATACCCGTCTTTGGCCTTTAAAAGCGCTTTGTCGGACTTGCCGAACGAATCGAGAAGGGGTAAATAGCTCTTCTTATCGTAGAGCAGGGAGGAATCGAACTGGGAATGGATGTCGAGCACCTGCCCCATTACTTCCCTGACGACGCTTAAAGACACCGTCTCGCCGTTGATGCGCGAAACGGCGCTTTTAGAAGGGAGCAGGACCCTGCTCACGGTTAAAGACCCGTCCTCGAGGTACTCCCCGAGATCCGGATGAGCCTTCAAAAAATCTTCTTTCAACGTGAACGTCCCTTCGACGACCGCCTTTTTCTTCTCGTCGCGGACTTTGGAAAGATCCGCCCGCTTCCCCAAAAGAAGCCCCAGGGCTTCCACGATTAAAGACTTCCCCGCCCCGGTCTGTCCGATAAGCACCTGAAAGGAATCGTAAAACGAGACGTCCAGGTCCTCGATTAAGGCGAAATTGCTGATGCGAAGCTGTGCGAGCATGTCCTTTCCTCCTCTTTTCTATCTTCTATAGGCCGTAAAAACGCGAAAATCGGGAAAATTTAATCTTATTCTTTCGAATGGATTCTCGAATAGAGGTTCATCTGGTCCATCTTCGTGCTCAGGAGCTGTTCGTCGACGCTCCCGTGCGTATAGAAGCTCTCGTCGAGGGAATAGGTCTTCACGGTTCCTTTGTACCCGTTCTTATTCAGGAATTCCTTGATATAGCCGGCCGTGCCGGACTCGACCGAGGTGTCGTCGACGACGCTGATTTCTTTTTCGTTCATCAAGCCTTTTAAAAGCTCTTCCGGGAACGGGCGGATCTTGGAAAGATACACCAGATCGTATTCTCCTTCGTATAGGCTTTGGTCCTTAAGTCTCCTCTGCCCGAGGAAGATCAGGGCCTTTCCTTTATTCGGGACGAGCCTATTCAGAGGGACATCGATTTTCTTCTCCTTCTTCTCGTACGTCCTTTCAAGACGCACGAAATGCGGTCCGCCCCAGGAAAAGGAAGCGGAGGCGATTTCTTCCCGGATTTCTTCTCCGAACAGCGGCTGGTCGAGCGAGGCGTTCGGGAAGGAGAGGATCATCGACGGGTCGAAGATACCCTGATGGGACGATCCGTCCCGCCCGATGAGTCCGACGCGGTCGATCAGGATCAGAACGTTCAGCTTCATGCGGCAGAGATCAATCAGCAATTCGTCGTACGCCCTCTGCATGAACGTCGAATAGATGCAGAGGATCGGATGATACCCTTTTAAAGCCAGCCCGGCGCAGATAGAGACCGCCTCTTCCTCGGCAATTCCGCAGTCGATACAGCGCTTCGGGAACGCGCGGAAGCAGCGTTCCAGATGCGACCCGCAGATCATGGCCGGCGTCAGGACGACCGCCTTCCCGTCCTTCTCTAGACGTTCGTAAACGGCGTCCCCGGCGATATGCGAGAAGGAGACCGTGTCCGGATGGAGGTTTTTGGGAAGACCGCTTTCCACGTCGAAAGGAGAAGTTCCGTGCCAGTATCCGGAGTCGTCCTCTTCGGCCGGGACGTACCCTTTTCCTTTCTTCGTCTTCACGTGCAAGATGACCGTGTGGTCGATTTCTTTGGCGCGTTTTAAAAACTGTTCGAGCTTCTTGATGTTGTGCCCGTCGATCGGGCCTAAATAAGCCGCTCCAGAGAACGCCGAGAGGAAATTCTCCCCTAAGAAGATTCTCTTGACCGTGTCCTTGACGTGTCTTAACGAGCGGTAGATCCAGCGCAGGCCGTTATGGTCGAACGCCTTCTTGAACTTCCCCGCCCCTTCCTGATAGCCGGCGGAGGTGCGGACTTTGTTTAAAAAATGCGATAAGGCGCCTTTCGGCTTGCTGATCGACATGTTGTTGTCGTTGACGATTATGATGAGCTTACCGAAATTCTTCTCGCGGAAGCTGTTCAAACCTTCTAAGCTCAGCC
>CAYUFI010000053.1:0-7904 GCA_964444175.1 uncultured Clostridiaceae bacterium
CGGATTGAAAGGAAGAAGGGAAAAGAGTGTGGGATTTTAAGGAAGGACGTTCTTTTTCCGAAACGGGGTAGAATCCGCCTTTTTCGATGATCCTCCCGGGGACGGATCTTTTTAAAAGGATTCCGCTTATGAAAAAAGCCCGGCGTTTCAGCCGGACCCTTTCTTTCAAGATGGTGGTCTAGGGGGGAATCGAACCCTCGACACAAGGATTTTCAGTCCTTTGCTCTACCAACTGAGCTACCAGACCAGACCCAGAAATGGCGGATCATACGAGATTCGAACTCGTGGTCTTCTCCGTGACAGGGAGACATGTTAACCACTACACCAATGATCCGTGCTTGAATATATTCGCATATCCCGATTCTGTTTTCAAGAGAAAAATAACAGAGAAAGGCGGTTTCTTCCTCTTACGGCTTCCTCTATAATGAATTCATCGGCAAAGAGGAAGGGAAAATACGGAAATGGACGCGATAGAAACGGATATTGAAAAAGAAAATAAGAAAGCCAAACTCATTTATTCGGGGGAACTGATCCTATTCGCTATCGTTTTCCTCGTGCTGGGAATTCTCGTTTCGCTCAAGATCATCAGCCTTTCCGAGCGCTGGAGGAGGATCTTCACGTGGGTGACCCTTTTAGGCGGGGCTTACGGACTTTTCGATTTCTTCTGGGCGGTCTTTTCGAAGAAACACCGGAAGAAAGTCTCCCTGCTCGACAAGATCCTGATGCTTCCGATCCCGTGCGCTCTGATTCCCATTGACATCCTGTCCTTCATTCAGAACTACGGGCTGGACTACGCCTTCTACCAGTGGACGCTCGTCGGACTGTTCTTCTATATAACAATCATCTATACTGTCGAAGGAATCTACCACTGGTACGTCCCGGTTCCGGGCTTATTGGAAGACGAACCGAAGAAGAAAGAAGGAAAGGAAGAACCGGAGGACGTTCTTGAGAAGAGCGAAGAAGAAAAGAAAGACGGAGAAAAAGATGGAAAATAAAAGCATTGAGAAGACGATGGAACTGCTGAAGAAGTCGTATTCGCCGTTCCACGTCGTGAAGAACCTGAAGGAAGAGCTCCTCGGATACGGTTTTACCGAGCTCGACGAGAAGGAACCCTTCGCGCTCGAAAAAGAGAAAAAGTATTTCGTGACGCGGAACGGATCGTCCCTGATCGCGTTCAAGATTCCTTCGGATCTGGAGAGAGTCGCGTTCCAGGTGAGCGCGGCCCATACGGACTCCCCGACGTATAAGGTCAAGCCGGAGCCGGTCTCCGTCTATAAGAACCTCGTGTCCTTACTGACCGAGCCGTACGGAGGGATGATCCATTCGACGTGGTTCGACCGCCCGCTGTCGTTAGGAGGAAGAGTCGTCGTTTCCAAAGGGGATTCGCTCGAGACGAAACTGCTCTTCATCGACCGGCCCCTTCTGCAGATTCCGAATCTCTGCATCCATTTCAACCGGGACATCAATAACGGATACAAGTACAATCCGGCGAAGGACCTCGTCCCGATCTTAGGGACGAGCGAGGACGGGAAGTTCGATTTCAAGGCGTTCTTACTGAAGGAACTCGGTCTTTCCGAACAAGAATACAAAGTCGAAGGGTTCGATTTGTTCCTCGTGAACCTCGACGAGCCGAGAAGGGTCGGTTTGAACGGGGAATTCCTTTCTTCGCCGCGCCTAGACGATCTCGCATCGACGTATACGTCCTTGCTCGGGTTCGTCGAAGGGGAAGGAAGTAAGAACATTTCGGTCTACTGCGCTTTCGATAACGAGGAAGTCGGATCGCTGACGCGCCAGGGCGCGCATTCGACGTTCTTTAAGGAAACCATCAGCAGGATCGGGAAAGGGCTCGGCTTGTCCGAGGAGGAAATCTGCTCCGCGGTGGCCCGCTCGATGCTGCTTTCGATCGACAACGCGCACGCGAACCATCCGAACTATCCGGAGATCTCCGACAAGGCCAACAGTGTCCTTCTGAATGGCGGCATCGTCCTGAAGTCGAACGCGAACCAGTCCTATACGAGCGACGCGTTCTCTTCCGCGCTCGTGAAAAAGATCGCGGAGAAGGCGGACGTGAAGGTCCAGCCGTTCACGAACCGCTCGGATCTGCGCGGAGGAAGCACGCTCGGGAACCTCTCGAACGCGGAAATCTCCTTCGTCAGCGCTGACATCGGCTGCCCGCAGCTCGCGATGCATTCCGCTAACGAGTTCATGGGCGTCTACGATGTCGAAGCGATGGAAGAGTTCGTCAGGGCGTTCTTCTCGTCGACCATCCTCTTGACCGGGGAAAGGGCAGAAGTCCTTTAATCCTAATAATCTATACGTACGCGCGGGCGCTTCTTCGTAGAACGGAGAGGCGCTTTTTTGACGAGGACGGGAAAAAGGACAAAGGCGGTTCATAACAGAATGGAAGGTAGCTTCCGGATCTTTTACGAGCTATAAGGCGGGAGCGTGTATGCGCTTGCGGCACGGCTCCTTTTTCCCTACAATTGAAAAAGAGAAGCGGTGGTCCTGAGGGCATGTCATCCATATGATCCGGATTGCAATCGTCGAAGACAGCGAGGAAGCGCATCAGAGCTTAGAAAAGATGATTTCCGATTTTTCTTCGGAAACCGGAGAAACTTTTGCGGTCGATTACTATGAAAGACCGGCTCTTTTCCTCACGAAGAAAGACCGCCCGCAGTACGATCTGCTGTTTCTGGACATCGAAATGCCGGGAATGGACGGCATGACATTCGCGCGGAACCTCCGCAAGGCGGGAGATAAGGCGCTCTACATCTTCGTGACGAACATGGCGCAGTACGCCATCGAAGGCTACGATGTCGACGCCCTCGACTTCATGGTGAAGCCGGTGAACTACGATCAGTTCAAGATGCGCATGTATAAAGCGGTCAGGCTGGCCCATGAGAACGCCCAAAAGGACCGCCCGATCCTTCTCGACGGCGGGAAACGGGTCATCCATTCGCCTTCCATCCTCTATCTGGAGGTTCGGAACCACGACATCTACTTCCATCTGGAAAACGAAACCGTGAAGACGAGGGGGACGATGAAGCAGTACGAGGCGCTTTTGTCCGGTTACAGCTTCGCCCGGTGCAGCGACGCTTTCATCGTGAATCTGGAGAAAGTCCGCTACGTCGACCCGCCGGACATCCATCTCGAAAAAGACGCGACCGTTCCCTTATCGAGGACCTATAAGAAACAGTTCATGCTCGCTTTGGCCGAATACGCCGGGAGGCAGATATGATTTTTAGCTTCGTGAATTTCGTGAATCTCTCCATCGCCATGGAGACCATCTTCTGCGCGAATTTTTTGGCCTGGCGCTTTCCGCGCCGCCCGCATTATTTCTGGAGGCTTTTCGGCGGATCCCTTGCCGTGCTCCTCATCGCCTATTTCCTTCCGCTCGTCAGGATGAATATGACCGTCGATATTCTGTACGCGATCTTCATGTATGTCCTGATTCTGGCTCTATGTACCGCCTCGCTGTTTTTGAGCTACGATACCAAGGCTTCCAATCTCGTCTTCTGCGGCCTTTGCGGATACGCCATCAGGCATCTGGCCGGATGCATCAATGATCTGACGTTCGGGCTTCTGGCGGACCATTTCATCCAGGACAAGCTCGTCCAGCGCTCCGTGCGTTATCTCTGCTGTTACGCCCTGATCGCCCTCGCCCTGTTCCTCCTGTACAGATTCTTGTTGAAAGACCGCCGGAACCGGATCCTTCTCGACGACCGGCACACGGATTTCGTCGCGGTGATCATCCTTTTATTCAACATCTGCCTGTCCTCGACGTACATGATTTTCAACGTCTACGATTTCAGGGAGGGCATCGGCGTCGTCTTTGATCTCTACAACATGTCTTCCTCCGCCATGGTCGTCTTCTTTGCGTTTTTCATCGTGCGCCAGTACCGGATTCAGGAAGAGCTCCGCACGTTCCAGGTCATGCTCAACGAGCAGTCCAAACAGTATCGCCTTTCCAAGTCCAACATCGAGCAGATCAATATCAAGTGCCACGACCTCAAATACCGCCTGCAGGCGCTCGCTTCGTCGAACAGCGCAATCGACCAGAAGGAAATCGGCGAACTCAAGGAGAACATCTCGATCTACGATTCGGTCGTCCGGACGAACAATCCGGCGCTCGACGTCATTCTCACCGAGAAGTCCCTCTACTGCCGGAAGCACGGCATCACCTTCACCTATATCGTCGACGGGAAGCTCCTATCCTTCTTAGACGAAGTGGACGCCTACTGCCTTTTGGGCAACGCCGTCAGCAACGCCGTCGAAGCCGTGATGAAGATCAAGGACAGGAAACGCCGGAACATCTCCCTGACGATCCGGCGGGTCGGGGAGATGACCTCCGTCCATATCGAGAACTGCTACGCCGGGGAAATCCGGATGCAGAACGGAAGGATCCTCACTTCCAAAGGGGACGCGGACAACCACGGCTTCGGTATCCGCTCGATACAGATGATTGCGGAGAAGTACGGAGGGATTCTCTCCATCAAGACGTACCAGAACATCTTCTCTCTGGAAATCCTGTTCCCCTCGAAGCCTTCTTCCCTTGCCACTTACGCCTCCTAGGATGCGCGATACGCCAAACTGTTGAAAACGGTTTCATCCCTGCTTTAACCTGTAATCGCTTTGAAAACCCTTACAGGAGGAAAAAAGATGGCTAAAAGCAAGAAAAAGATGAGCAACAGGAAGTTTTCGATCATCATGGGCGTATCCGCCCTTCTTTCGATTGGAGTCGCTGTCGGGGCGAGCGTCGCCGCCAATTACTGGAGAAATTCTCTGGATACCTATGTCGGCAGAGGCACCCGCCGCGTCAGCAACGTCTCCGGCACCGAGAACTGGGACACGGACTACTACAAGGTAATGCAGAAGGACGGCAAGGACATCAACACTTTGGACCACGCGGACGAAGTGAGCAAGAACATCACCGACGAAGGCATCGTCCTGATGAAGAACAACGGCGTCCTGCCGCTAGCCAAGAACAGCAAGGTCGCTCCTTTCGGGGCGAGATACCGCTTCCCGGTCTTCGGCGGCACCGGATCCGGAGCCGTCAATACGTCCGACTCCCGGGTTTGGTTCCCGAGCAGGGGCCTGAAGAAGAGCTTCCAGGTCAATTCCGGAACGGAGGACGCGATCAATTCGAATACGACCTGGCGCATCGCGAGCACGGCCGACAGAGCCGCGGACTACCGCGAGACGAAGCAGGTGAATCCGGACGGATTCTCTTCGACCGGGTTCGAAGGAGCCGACTGCGGCCTCTACGAATTCGATCCTTCAATCTACGACGGCGTCAGCATCGATAAGGACAAAGAAGTCGGCATCGTCTATCTAGGAAGGCTAGGCGGGGAAGGGGACAACCCCATCTTCGGCGAATATCTGGACGGAACCCCGCATTACCTCGCTCTTTCGCAGTATGAGAAAGAGACGGTCCGTTTTGCCAAGGAACACTGCCGGAAAGTCGTCGCCGTCATCAACAGCTCCAACGTCATGGAGATTTCCGAACTGATGCAGGGCGAGCTGGAGTGCGACGGCATCGTCTGGATCGGCGGGCCGGGCACGACCGGATTCGAATCCCTGACCGATGTTCTGGACGGAGACGTCAACCCGTCGGGCAGGACGGTCGACATCTGGGACGCGGACCTTTCGAAGAACCCGACGATGCAGAATTTCGGCGACCATTCCCAGATCTATACGGGCACCGAGAGCGACACGATCTGGCCGGGCAGACCCGGTATCCACTACTTCGAATACGAGGAAGGCGTCTATTACGGCTACCGCTACTACGAAACCGCCGCGAAGATGGATTCTTCGTTTAAATACGGGAAGCTCGACGGGAAGGGCGGCCTGACCGAGAAAGGCGCGGTCGACTATCCGTTCGGATACGGCCTTTCGTACACGAGCTTCGAGCAGAGCATCGGAAGCTACAGCGAGTCCGGAGACGAAATCAAGATCGGCGTCCGCGTCAAGAACACCGGATCAATCGCCGGCAAGGAAGTCGTGCAGATCTACTCTACCGCCCCGTATACGGATTTCGACATCCGGTACAAGATTGAAAAACCGGTCAAGGTCTTAGCGGCGTTTACCAAGACGAAGCTCCTCAATCCGGGAGAGGAAGAGACGGTCGAACTCACCATCAAGAAGGAAGATCTGGCTTCCTACTGCTACACCCGGGACAATCCGGACGGAACCAGAGGCGCCTATGTCCTCGAAGAAGGGACGTACACCCTGACCCTGGGCAAGAACTCCCACGACGAATGGGATGCCCGGACGACGAAGATTCCCGCTACCGTCTGGTACGATTCCACCAATCCCCGCCAGAGCGAGAAAGACGCGCAGGCGAAGCACGATGACGACGGCAGGGCCCTGGATTTCCCGGCCGAAGCGGATTCGGACAAAAACGCAAGCTTCGTCGCGGCGCACAACCAGTTCCCCGAACTCGAAGAATACATGAATTCGGAAGCAACGATCTTCACTCGTTCCAACTGGGCGAACACGTTCCCGTCCAAGCCGACCGGGGAACATACGCTGGCCGACAAATACGTCCAGGAATACCTCGCTTACGACTATAAGACCGACGCGAAGACCGGCGATGTCGAAGGAAGCGCCTATTACAACAAATACACTTCCAAGCCGGTGACCAACGCCGACAATGGTCTGTCGCTCACCGACATGCGCGGTGTGGATTACTATGACTCGACCTGGGACGAATACATGGACCAGCTCGACATATCGCAGGCTTCCGCCCTGTTCACCAAAGGCGCGTTCGGATATAGCCCGATTGAATCGCTCGGCATTCCGGCCGTCTCCGGAAGCGACGGCCCGCAGGGCTTCGGCAAGACCGGCCTCGATTCGAGCATCGGCTCGTTCGCTTACTGCTCCGAGACGGTCGTCGCCTCGACCTGGAACACGGATCTCGCTTACGACTACGGCGAATCCATCGGACAGGAAGCGCTCTATCTCAACATCAACATCTGGTATGGCCCGGGCATGAACCTCCATCGTTCGCCTTTCAACGGCCGCAACTTCGAGTACTATTCGGAAGATCCGCTCTTAACCGGAATGCTCGGCGCCAACTGCATCTCCGGAGCGGAGCAGCAGGGTCTCATCGTCTTCGGGAAGCATCTGGGCATCAACGACCACGAGACCGAATCGACGAACATGATGAGCTGGATGACCGAGCAGGCTTACCGCGAAACGGATTTAAAGGCCTTCGAAATCGCCCATAAGAACGCGAAGCACACGATTTCCTACATCGCCGACCAAAACGGGACGGTAAAGCAGAAGACCATCGTCGGAGCCAGCGGTGCCATGCCGACCGACAACATGCTCGGTGCGACCATCCAGTCCTCCAATTACGGGCTGATCACGGGCATCATGCGCGAGGAATGGGGCTTCACGGGACTGATTTCCTCGGATATGTACCTGTATTCGGTGCCGCAGATCAACGACAAGCTGTTACGCGCCGGCACGGATCTCAAGATGTTCTTCATGCCGTCCGAACTGACGGATAAGGACAGCCCGACGACGTACAACCTCCTCCGCAACGCCATGAAGCACGTCGCTTACGCCTATGCGAACTCCAACGTCACCAACGGAGCCGCTCCGGGCGCCATCGTCTCCTACAGCATGTCCCCGTGGGAAATCGGAATCATTTCCCTGGACTGCGTCTTAGGAGCGTGGGTCCTTGCCTCCTGCGTCTGGACGGGTCTCAGGATCGCCGATTCCAAGAAGAATCCGGATAAGTACAACCACTAATCCCCGCGGATCCGGCTTTCCGGCCTTTCGGAGACGTCCTTCGGCCAAAGGATTTTCGAAGAACGCCTTGACCGGAGGTTGCCAATCCTAGGGACAGGAACCGCTCTCTTTCTAAGCAGAACGTTTGGAAAGGAGCGGTTCCTTTT
>CAYUFI010000054.1:0-7682 GCA_964444175.1 uncultured Clostridiaceae bacterium
TTCACGGATGTTTCTTCCCCGGCGGAACGCCCAGACTCTGATAAAGAGCCGACTCAATGATATAGGAAAGCCGGACGAAAAGCAAGGAAAAACGCTCCCTCACTTAATACTTCGCGAGAGAGCCAATACATGAGAAAAATTTATCTTACACAAACACCAGTGTTACCCATTATTCCACTTCATCCCAAAACAAATCGTCTAATGTTTTACCAAGTACCTTGCAAATTTGAACGCACAATTTTAAGGTAGGGTTATATTTTCCGCTTTCAATCATAACAATCGTCTGGCGGCTAACCGATACTTTTGATGCCAGGTCTTGTTGCGTCATACCCATAGCAACTCTTGCAGCTTTCAATTTATTGTTCTTCATCGTTTTGCTTTATTGAACTGACGTCTTTCAAGAATAGATTGAGGGCAACAACAAAATTAAACAGAGTTGTAACAAAGTACATCGAAGCTGCCGTTAATTGATTTTCAACCAACATATTTGGTATATCGGAAATTCCTAAAGACAAATTTGAAATGCCTATTGCAATATATACTGCAAGAAATGACCAAAGTTCCTTTTTACTATTCACGTTTAAGAAGGAATCCTTCCAGATTGCAAAACAAATAATAAAAAGGCCCGTCGCCACCAATCCATAAAGGAACTCAACAAAGAAAGGAGCAAATGAAATGGATAAGCTGAAATCAAGAATGGCAATTATAGAAATATATAAAGTAAGTGAGAAAAATGCGATTACAAAAGCAATTAGGTGTATTTGAATCTGGCGTTCATCTAAAGAAGAACGCATATCTTGCTTTTTGCCTAGAGAAAGCAGAGCTTTTGTCGGTATGAGCAAAAGAACAATACAGATGCTCAGGCAAGCAACGGCGGAACCATTGGAGTTAACCGTCTTTTCGTTTAAGCAAAAAAGAACAATGGACAAAGCGAGAAACGCAAATCCGGAAATGAGTGAAACGATATTTTCAATCAAAGCTATCTTTTTCGAATTCATAATTATTCTCCCTGAATACAATTTCCAGAATTAAACCAATGACGAATAAGACCCGATAATATTTCCATCTTTGTAAAAATAGTAATAAAAGAATTCATCGGATTTAGGAGACTCTTCTCTTTGTGTCAGCACAATATTGTCGTGGTAGGAAAATTTTAGATTGCCAGAGGAGAATCCGTTACCCACAGTTGCGCTTTCGCCTGAGTTTCCACAGCAAATACAACATAAAGCACTTAAGCATAAAACAGCTTTCTTTGATGCATGCATTTTGTTGCACCTCCTTGCTTATTAATATAAAAGGTGAATCCCTATTTGTCAATTATATATGACATTTAGACTATCATATCTTACTTTTTTAATTTTGGGCAATACATCAGTCTGCTTGCATTTTTACATGATTTTTTTGTTTAAGGAAAGTAGGAAAACGACACTTCCTTGATGAATGAAACGGTCTCAAAATACTTTTTAAGTTTACCGGCTTGTGTGTTCTTGTCGATTTGGATACAGAAAAAAATTCAAAATCCAAAAAAGGGAGCATAAGTTGCTCACCTATATTCCGCTAAAAAAGAGTTTCCTTCCTTTTTCGGGACGGGGAAACTCTTTTTGATCACCGGTGATTCTTTTCGAACGGCTAGGCTTCGAAGAGGCCTTCGACGGAGAGATAGCGTTCGCCGTCGTCCGGTAAGACGGTGACGATGTTCTTTCCTTCGACTTCCTGGGCGATCTTGATTGCTTCGGCGACGTTGGCTCCCGAGGAGATGCCGACGAAGATACCTTCTTTGCGGGCGAGCTCGCGAGCGAATTCGTACGCGTCTTCGTTCGAGACGGTGTCGACCTTATCAACGAAGTTCAGTTCGAGAACTTCCGGCTTGAAGTTGGCCCCGATGCCCTGGATCTTGTGTCCTCCGGCGTGCCCTTCGGAGATGAGCGGGGAAGTCGCCGGTTCGACGCCGACGGCCTTCACGTCTTTGTTCTTCTCCTTGAGGAATTTGGAGACGCCGGTCAGGGTTCCGCCGGTTCCGAAAGCGGAGATGAAGTAATCGACCTTGCCGTCGAGGGCTTCGTAGATCTCCGGACCCGTGGTCTTGTAGTGGGCCAGAGAGTTGTCCTTGTTGGAGAACTGCATCGGCATGTAGCCTTTCTTCAGGGAAGCGAGATATTCCTTCGCTTCGCGGACGGTCTCGGCCATTCCGCCCTTCTTCGGATCGGTGAGACGGATGTCGGCTCCGAAGGCCTTCATCATCTTGACGCGTTCGATCGAGCAGTTGGACGGCATGAAGAGAACGCACTTCAGGCCCAAAGAGGCGCAGACGGCGGCTAAGCCGATTCCGGTATTGCCGGAAGTCGGTTCGACGACGACCGTTTCACGATCGACTTCTCCGCGCTTCATGGCGTCGAGGAGCATTTCTTTGGCGGCGCGGTCCTTGATCGAACCGGTCGGGTTGGACCGTTCGAGCTTGACGAAGACGCTGCTCTTCGTGTGATAGGCTTCCATCAGGTTGTTGAGCTTGATGAGGGGAGTGTTGCCGATGGCATCCACCATGCTTTCTTTATAGTTCATGTTCGTTTCTCCTTGAATACGGTTTCTATCTTAAACGGAAGCGGAACAAAGAAGGTGAAATATGCTCTGAACCGCAAGGTTCCCTTCCCCGAGGAAGAAATCTGCTATGCTAAAGTCATTAAGAAAGGAACAGAAGAACATGAGAGATTTCGATTACCATACCCCGACCAGGCTGATTTTCGGGAAGGACGTCATCCGGAAGCTTCCGGAAGTGCTGAAACCGTTCGGGAAGAAAGTCCTCTTCGCCTACGGCGGAGGAAGCATCAAGAGGATCGGACTGTACGATAAAGTCAGAGAACTGCTGAAGGATTTCGAAGTGACCGAGTTATCGGGCATCGCCCCGAATCCGAAATATGATCCGAGCGTGCTCGAAGGGGTGCGCCTTTCCAAGGAGCATGACGTCGACGTCATCCTCGCGGTCGGAGGCGGGTCCGTTCTGGACTGCTGCAAGGCCATAGCGGCCGGAGCGAAATACGACGGGGATCCCTGGGACCTCATCACGTACAAGGTCAAGGCCAAATCCGCTCTGCCGATCGTGGACGTGCTGACCCTCGCGGCAACCGGTTCGGAATACGACGATGGCGGAGTCATCTCCCGCACGGACACGAACGACAAGATCGGATACCAGGACGAGCTGCTCTATCCGGCGGTCTCGTTCTTGGATCCGCAGTACACCTTCTCCGTCTCGAAATGGCAGACCGCGGCCGGCACGGCGGACGCAATGAACCACGTAATCGAACAGTATTTCTGCGGAGAGACGACCCTTCTGAACGACGGGTTCTGCGAAGCGGAGCTGAAGTCGCTGATGGCAAACGTCCGGATTGCCTTGAAGGAGCCGGAAAATTACGAGGCGCGCGCGGAACTCATGCTCGACTGCACCTACGGATGCAACGGGATCCTCGCGCTGGGGAATTCTGGATCGGGCTGGCCCTGCCACGGGATCGAGCACGCCCTGAGCGCCTATTACGACATCACGCACGGGGCGGGTCTGGCCGTGATCACGCCGAGATGGATGAAGCACATCCTGAACGAAAAGACGCTTCCCCGCTTCGTCAAGTTCGGGGTGAACGTCATGGGCGTCGATCCGTCTTGGGATCCTTACAAGATCGCGAACGAAGGAATCGACCGCCTGTACCGGTTCTTCGAGGAAATCGGAATCCCCATGCATTTATCGGAGATCGGAATTCCGGACAGCTCCAGGGTCGGGGAAATGGCGCACCACGTCGCCGTGAACGAAGGCCTCGACAAAGCCTGGGCTCCTTTAAGCGAGGAAGACATCCGGGAAATCATCCTCGAATCGATGTAAAAGGAGAATCCGAAAGATCTCATTCCCGTCCGTCCTGAAAAACGGGCGGGATTTTGTTTTATTTAAAGGACGAGAAACAGGGCTAAAAAGGCCGCCAGGACGGACGGGACGGAGATCAGCGCTCCGTAACCCATGAATCGCAGGAAAGAGAAGGAGACGCCTTTTTCCTTGAGGATGGACATCCACATCATGCCGGCGAGGGCTCCGACCGGGGAGAAGATGGCGGCGAGGTTGGACGAGACGATCGTGGCGTAGACGGCCGAAGCTCCGGCGTTCCCCTCCGAAAGCAGGGCAGAGAAAAAGACGGACATCGGGATGTTGTTCATGATGTTGGCGCAGAGGAAGGAAGAAATCCCGTAGGAAAGAAGAGGGGAGGAGAACGAAGAGAGCCACGAGGCGATTTGAAGGGTGAGTCCGTTCCGGTCGAAAGCCAAGACGAAGGCGAACATGGATAAGAGGAACGGCACGAGTGAGTAAGGAAGGCGTTTCGCCCCGTCCAAAAGCGGACGGGCGCTCTTCCTCGCGAAGAGGAAATACCCGAGGCAGAGCAACAGGAGAAGGACGGCCGCGCCTAAGGAAATCATCCACATCGGGACGAGGATGTAGGACGAAACGGCCATCAGGACGACGCAGGAGAATAACAGGACGAAGGACGAGACGAAAAGGAAACGGTCCTTGATGTCCTTTTCTTCCCCGACGAGGCGGAAGGGGACCCTGAGCTTCTTATGGAAAAGAAGGAGGAGCAGGACGAACGAGGCGATTCCGGAAAAGAGGGTCGGAAGAGCCATCGCTTTTAGATACGGCAAAAACTCGATGTTCTCCGCGCTCGAAAGATAGATGTTGGTCGGATTCCCGATGATCAGGAGCATCGAGTACGTGTTGGCCGAGACGAATTCGGACACAAGATACGGAACCGGATCGATGTCCGTCTTGCGGCAGAAGGCGATTAAAAAAGGCGTCAGGGTGATGATGACGATGTCGTTGGACGTGAAGATGGTCAGTACGCCCGCGAGCAGGGTGAATAAAAGAAACAGGACGAACTGGTTCCCTTTCGCCCGCTTCGCCGCCTTGGAGGCGAGCCATTCGAAAAAGCCGGACTCGTCGAGCATGGCCGAAAGGAACGTCATCGAGAAAAAGAGGACGAGGATTTCCAGGGGATTCATGGCCGTCGGAGCGGTCAGGCCTTCCCAGAAGCTTTTGATATCGAGTCCCCCGGAAGCGAGGAGGATGGTAGCGCCCAATAGAGGCGGAATCCAGAACGTATCGATCGAGAAACGCCGGAAGGAAAGCTTCGGATAGAACAGGAGCAGACCGATCATTCCGACGACCGCGAAAATGAAGCAGGAAAGAAGCAGAGCCATACCGATGAAAAGTCTAGCACAACCGAAAATGGCCGAAGCGCGGAATTCTTTCCTTATCGGAATTTCCTCCGTGATTCGGGCAATTCGCGCGATAAACGAGTGGAAAAGCATTCTGAACCGGACAAGAACGGTCAATTTTACGTTCATAGACCGGCATGCCGGTATAGACGGCTTTCAGTCATGACGGATGAAAACAGTCGAGGAACAAAAAGGCAGCTTGGCCCTATCTTAGGAATAATGGGTCCGGGCGGTCTTTTACGATAGATATTCCCGCAAGTACGCGATTTGGCGAACGGGAGATAGACCTCTTTAGTCAATACCTTTGGGAAAGGCTTGTACAAAATGGAACTCTCATTGCATATCTTAAAGGTATGGTAGTATTTTTATAGAAATGGAGGTCTCTTTTTATGAAGAAAACATTTCTGCTATTTTCATGGGTCCCCGTTTTCCTTTGTTTCGGTTGCTCCGGCAACCTTGCAAATTACGAGGATGTTCTGACCGGCGAACCGTTAAATACTCCCTTCTATGATGTCGCTCACTCTTTATTAACCACGTCGATCGACGAGTCGATCCACGAAATGAAAGTCCGTCTCTACTGGCAGTTTGCCGATAATCTTCTGTTCTTTCCGTCCGATTCGGAACTGAGCCGCTCGGACGTGAAACAGCTCATGAAATCGCTCGGCCTTTCGCAGGACATCGAAGAATCGCGTTCTTCCTGCAACGGAACTTCTTTCTTCACTTGGACAAAAAAGCTGGAGGTCTCTCCCGTCACGTATTCTTTTAAAACGGACGGCATTACCGGAAATACGGTAACTCCTTTTCTTTTCTGCGAGTTGCAGCAGCACACTTTGAAATCTAAGGACGGATCAAAGAAAGATACCGTGTATTTTGTTTCGGATTATTCTTACGTCTCGTATATCGCCCAATAAATCTCCCGGACCGTTCCTTTACCGATGCAGATCCGGAACAAGAATTTCCGGCTTCTTCCGGGTTCTTTTTCCATCGGATAGAAAGCATATTTTCCTCTATAATGAAGGCGGGAACGAAAAGGAAGAAACGATATGAAAACACCGGAATATCTGAAGAAAGGTTCGAAGATCTATCTCGTTGCCCCGTCTTTCGGCTGCGCGACCGAGCCGTACAAGACCCGCTTAAAGGAATCGATCAGAAACCTGAAGGAACTGGGTTACGAAATCATCGAAGGAAAGAACATCTATCTCAACGAAGGCGAGGCCGCGTCGAACACGCCTCAAAAGCGCGGAGAGGAAATCATGGACGCCTTCTCTTCCGACGCGGATCTGATTCTTTCGGTCGGAGGAGGGGAACTGATGGACGAGATCCTTCCCTACGTCGACTTCGAGAAGATCAGAAGCCTTCCCCCGAAATGGTTCATGGGATTCTCGGACAACACGAACTTGACGTTCACGCTGACGACCCTTTCCGGAGTCAAGACGGTCTACGGACCGAACGCCCCGTCTTTTTACGAACGCCCCATCCGTCTCAATTCCAAAGACGCTCTGCGTCTCTTAAGCGGAAAAAGAACCGTCAAAGGGTATTCGAAATGGGAAGTAAGATCGTTAGCCGACGAAGAGCATCCTTTAAGAAAGATGAACCTCACAGAGAAGAAAATCATCCGCGCGGTCCATTATAAAGGCCCTGTCGAAGGGACGATGCTCGGCGGCTGCCTCGACTGCCTCGTGTCCTTATGCGGGACGAAGTACGACCGCGTGAAGGAATTCGTCAGAAAACAAAAAAAAGGAATCGTCTGGTTCCTAGAGTCCTGCGACCTCAATCCCCTCGGAATCCGAAGGGCCCTCTTCCAGCTCAAGGAAGCCGGATGGTTCGAGAACGTCAACGCCTTCTTGATCGGGCGGGCGTACTGCAACGACATGGAAGTCCTGGGGATGGATAAGTACAAGGCCGTCTTAGGCGCCTTATTTTCCTATGGCGTCCCGATCCTGATCGACGTGGATTTAGGCCATTTCGCCCCGTCGATGCCGTTTATCACCGGCGCGAAGGCGAAAGTCGAATTCCGGGACGGAAACATTTTCGTCCGGTATTCGAAACGTTAAAAAAATGTAAAAACAAACGGATAGATTTCAAAATTCCGAACACAGGAAAAGCCGGCTCCTTCCAAGCCGGCTTTTCCGTTATTTCGGATTTTCCCTTCGGAGAGAAGAAGCTTACTTCTTTTCTCTTTCGAGTCTGATTTCCGCCTGAGCGGCCGCAAGACGGGCAAGCGGGACGCGGAACGGAGAGCAGGAGACATAGTCCAGACCGACTCTGTTGTAGAAGTCGATCGAGACCGGATCGCCGCCGGTTTCGCCGCAGACGCCGACCAAGAGTTTCGGATTGGTCTTTCTGCCGCGCTCCATGGCGATCTTGACGAGTTCGCCGACACCTTCGACATCGATGGTCTGGAACGGATCGAATTCGTAGATCTTGCGATCGTAGTA
>CAYUFI010000055.1:0-7648 GCA_964444175.1 uncultured Clostridiaceae bacterium
TATCTTTCTAGCGGCTACACCCAGATCGGGACGAAGAGGATGGTCTTCCATTGGAATAAGGACAAGTTCCCGGATCCTAAGGCGTTCGCATTGGAAATGAAGAAGGAAGGCCTGCATTTCCTTCCGAACATCAAGCCGGCGTTTTTAACGGACCATCCGCTCTATCCGTTCTTAAAGGAAAAAGGATACTTTTTAAAAGATAAGGAAGGGAATCCGGCCTTGTTCCCGTTCTGGGGAGGAATGGGGAGCTTCCTCGATTTCACCAACGATGGGGCGTATTCCTTCTGGACGGAATGCTGTAAAAAGAACCTTGTGGATTTAGGTTACGCTTCTCTCTGGAACGACAACAACGAATACGAGATTCATGATGAAGACGTGTACGCGGACGGATTCGGTAAACCCGTTCAAGCCAAACTCATCAGGACCCTGTTCCCGTTGCTGATGGTGCAGAGCTCGTTCGAAGCGGAGGATTCTTCGAAAAAACACATGGAAGTGACCCGCGCGGGCACGCCGGGATTCCAGCGCCTGGCCCAGACGTGGACCGGGGATAACAGGACTTCGTTCAAAGATTTCCGCGGGAACCACCACATCGCGATGTCCTTATCCTTGAGCGGCGTCCCCTTCTTCGGACAGGACATCGGCGGATTCGCCGGGGAGAAACCTACCAAGGAACTCTTCCTGCGCTGGATCCAGTACGGGATCTTCACCCCGCGCTTCTGCCTGCATTCGTGGAATCCGGACGGGACGTCCACGATGCCGTGGCTCTACCCGGATTTAAAAGAGAGCGTCATGAAACTGTTCGCCTTCAGAGAACGTCTGTTGCCGTATCTTTATTCGGAAGGCGTGAAGGCAGCGTATTCCTATGAGCCTCTGATTTATCCGGTGTTCTTAAGAAATCCGTCTTACGATGAGGAATCCGACTGCTTCTGTTGCGGTTCTTCGCTTTTGGCCTGCCCGATCTTTGACGAAGGAAAGACGGAAATGGAGGTGGATTTGCCGGAAGATTCCTCTCTCTGGTACAGGAATAAGAAACCGGTGAGCGGGCATCAGAAGGAACAGGTTCTTCCGACGGATCTGCCTCTATTCTACGTAAGGGGAGGAAGCGTCCTTCCTATTTACGGACCGTTCGGAAAAGTGCGGTTCGAAATCTATTCTTTGAAGGAAGGGAAAAGCGAAGGAATCTATTATCCTCCGAGTGAGGAACTTCAGGAAAAGGGGATTCCGTATTCCGTCGAATGGAAGGAAGACTCCGTTCTCGTTAAAGGCCTTAAGGGACAGGAGACCGAAATCGTCGATCCGTATCAGAGAAAAGCGGTATTTATCGATTAAATTGAGAATTCGTATCCGGACGTTCTTTTATCTGGCGCGCGTGAACGCGTTTCTTTCACGGACGCGGCTCTTTTGTGTAAGATATTGGTATGAAACAAACGAAGAATTTGAATCCGGCCCTCGCGAGCGCCGATAAAAGTAGCCCAGGGGCGGACGAGGAACTCGCCTTCATCGAATACCAGGAGAAAGTCACCCGTTCCAAGAATGAGAAACGGAACCGGAGGATTTTGATCGCCCTGTCCGCGGCGGTGTATCTTCTGGGCTTAGGCATCTTCGCGTCGATCGTGACGACCGTCTACAACATGAACAGCACGGCCGGTTACGTCGTCGGGGCGGTGCTTTTAGCCGTTTACACGGTCTGTTTCGTCGTGGTGATCTGCGAAATCTATTCGAAACACTCCTTCGACATCGAGGCGAGAAAGGCCGAAGAAGGGAAGATTTCCGAAAGGAAGAACAACCGCGTGCGTTTTGAAATCGCTCAGAACGTCTCCGAACAGGCGAAGATCCTCGATTATCTCGAAAAGCAGTATAAGAAGGACGTCTTATCGGCTAAGGAGACCGAGGAGCTCGCTGCGTTCAACAAGGTGATCTCCCTCTCGCTGAAATATGGTTCGGACGTCCCTTCGAACCATTCGCAGGACGCGCAGGACCTCGCCGAAGCCCTCAAGATCACCTTCCGGAAGGACGGGATCATCTATAAGAAGGCGAAATCGCTCATCTTGGCCCGCGCGACCGAGACGGGATGCCTGACGGCTTTATCCCAGAACGCCGCGATGGACGCCGGGGTGGTCGTGGTCAAGAACATGCAGCTCATCAAGGATCTGATCTTCCTCTACGGCTTCCGCCCGAGCGATTACCGGATGAACCAGATTACGATGAAGGTGATTAGGGCGGTCTGCTTGTCTCTAGGCCTGAACACGTTCTCGCAGAACGCGAACTGGGCCGGAAAGGTCTTCAACAAGGACTCGAACAACTTCCTCGTCCAGATGCTCGGACAGGTCATCGACATGGGCGCGCAGTTCCTCGGGAACGGGGCGATGACGTACCTCATCGGGAAATACACCGTGAATGTCCTTCTTCAGGAATTCCGAATCCAGGACCTGTTGAGGCTGAAAGATCTTTCGGATTACCGGATGGAACTGTCGAACCAGACTATCCGCGATCTGAACCAGACCATCCAAGTGCAAGTGAAGGAACTATCCTCCAAGCCGGGTATGAGCGAAGAATATACCGCCGAGCAAGAGAAGCTTTTATTGGAGAGTCCGGAGAAGAAAAAGGAGAAGCACCTCTTCTTCGACGTGTTCCACTGGTTCGATAAAAAAGAAGAAAAGAAGGAAGAAAAAGAACCTTCCATCCCGGATCAAGACGGAAATTAGTCTTTTTCTTTGCTTTTAAAAGGTGTATAGTCATTTCGCATCCTTATGATCTTGAGGATGCGTTCTTTCTAACGAGAAGACGTTAGGAAGCTCCGTGCAGTTCGACTTAATTTCTAAAATCCTGCACGTTAAATACGAAAACCAAGGAGTTATTTTTTTATGAAAAAGTTTTTCGTGTCGTTTCATCTGCTTCTCCGTTCCATTCCGTCTCCGCTCGTCGCTTTCTTCACTCTGTCGGTCGTTCTGATGAACCTGCTCGCGAACAAGACCATCCTTTCGCTCGACTGGCTCGCGCTCGACGGGGGATTCCTCCTCTCGTTCGTTCCGTTCCTCTGCATGGACATCGTCACCAAGTATTACGGGCAGGACGCCGGGGACAAGCTCAACGTGTTCGCTTTATTCGTCAATCTCTTCTGCGTCCTGGTCTTTTATGTCGCTTCATCCATCCCGACGCAGGACGACTACTCCGCGTTCAACTCCATCTTCGGAGGGACCTGGTTCATCTTGATGGACTCCATGATTGCCTTCGTCGCGAGCGGATTCGTCAATAACGCTCTGAACACCGCGGTCGGAAAGATGTTTAAGAAGAACCCGGACGGCGGCGCGGCCTTTTTCGTCCGCTCGTACGTCTCGACCTTCATTGGACAGTACGTCGATAACTTCCTCTTCTCGTTCTTGACCTTCTACGTGTTCGCCCCAATCTTCTGGGGAGAAGGCGCGCAGTGGAACATGGTCCAGATTCTAATGGGCGCTTTGACTGGAGCTCTCGCCGAGCTTCTGATGGAAGTCTTCTTCTCCCCGATAGGACTATTCGTCGTCCGCAGATGGAAGAAAGAAGGCGTCGGAAAAGAATATTTCGAAGCTATGGCTTCTTTCAAGGAGGCAAAGTAAGATGGTCGTCATCACCGGTACGTCAAGCGGCATCGGCCGCGCGACCGCGTTATATTTCCTCGAAAAAGGCGAAGAAGTGAGCGGAATCGACATTCGTCCTTCTACGATCATTCATCCGCGTTACACGCATTACGTTGCGGACATGACCAAGAAAGAAGAACTTCCGAACATTCCGGACGTCGAAGTCCTCTACGCCAACGCGGGGGTCCAGAACTCCAGGGACGACATCGACGTGAACCTCAAAGGGACGATGAACATCGTCGAGAAATATGCGTTCCAGCCTTCGATTAAGTCCGTCCTCTTCAGTGCGTCCGCCTCGGCGCGGAACGGGTACGAATTCCCGGCCTACTGCGCGTCTAAAGCGGGCGTAGTCGGATATATGAAGAACGTCGCCTGGAGACTGGCGAAGAAATATCACGCCACGTGCAATTCGATTTCTTTCGGCGGCGTTTGGACCGACCTCAATAAGCCGGTCACGCAAGATCCCGAACTGATGAAACGAATCATGGACGTCACGCCGCTCAAGAAATGGACCGAGCCCGAGGAATGCGCGAAATGGGCGTACTTTCTCACCAGAGTCAACACTTCCTGCACGGGACAGGACATCTTAGTCGATAACGGGGAGAACGACCTCAAGTGCACGTTCGTCTGGCCGGATCAGGAGTAAGGGCCGTTTTCCAGTATTCTTCCTCTCGATTGTGCTAGAGTAATTCCGGAAGGATGATTTCCCGAATTTATGAAATTAAAAGTTTATTATCTCGTTCCGGCTTACTACACGTTCCACACGCATCTCAGGGTCTCTTTCAACGGGGGTAAGGAACTCGATCTCACGGACAAGACCAACATCTCGAACCTCGAGATCGGAGAGGGGGAATACGACCTGAAGCTGAAGGACAACAAGAACTTCACGTTCGAGACCCCGTTCACCTTTTCTGAAAAAGACGACGGGAAGACCTTCCTCATCATTCGGACGTTTTTCTCGTTCCGTCTGAAGATCGTGGACGAGAAGGATCTGCTCTCCGAGATCGACCGGCAGGACAAAAAGTCCCATCCTTCCGTAAGGAAGGCGAAGAAACTGAAGGAAGTCAAGGACAACCCCGACCTCATCGACAAGACCTCGATGTTCGAAATCTGATCAGATGGGCCTTCCGCCCGGTTTCTATTGTTCTATAATATTTCCGAATCTTTTAGGAGTGATACAATCATGTCTAAATCCCGCCGTAAAATTTCTACTTCCGTCGCCGTCTACGCTTTGCTTCTAATTGTCCTCGGCATCCTGTTCCTCGTCGGAGGAGCCGGAACCGCCACGCATCTGATGGAGATCCTCGTCACGGTCATGGGCGTCGCCCTGATCGTCTGGGGCGTCCACAGCATCGCGCATAAGGACATCACCGCCGGAATTATCCAGATTCTGGTCGGCGTATTGCTCATCGTCTTCTCCTGGACGGTCATCTGGATCGCCTATATCGCCCTCGGTATCGGGCTCGCTATTATCGGCGTCTCCGGCATCGTTCAGAAGCAGGGAAGACTCGTAACGAACATCGTCGACTTGGTTATCGGCATCATCCTCATCCTTCTCGCCTTCGGCGAAAAGGGCGCCTGGAGCGTGGCGAACGTCTTCTTCTACATTGTCGGAGCCCTCATGATCGTCGACGGAATCATGGTCCTCTTCAATCTTTAGAAGAGAGCGGAAAAGCGGAAATCGAGTGAAAAACGCCTCAGAAACGGGGCGTTTTCTTATGGATGATCTTTTTGAATAAACGGACGGATCTATTTCTTTACGGAGCTTAGGAAGTAGATCGAGATGAAATCCGCGAGCGTGGAATACATCATGAGCAGGTCGTCGGACCAGACGGTCGTACGTTGCTGGTCGACGCGCAAGAACAGGTCGTCCTGGCCTATGATGCGGACGCGGAACAGAGCAATCTCGTGGACGTTTCCGGCGCTCATCGAGATGGATAAGACCGAGTTCGGAGTCGTATCGTAGACTTCTTCCTTGTAGTAGATCACGTGGTCTTTTGTCGGATAGAGGTCGAGATCGGCGAAAGGAATCGAGACGTAGGAGCAGTCGGGCTGGTCCGGGGCGCGGTAGCAGACGAAATCTGGGACTTTCGCCCCGATGAGGGATAAGAACGTCGGACGTCTGTAGGCGGCCATGATCGGCGCGACGGCGGTCAGGATTTCGTAAATGCTTCTTCCTTCCTTGAATTCGAGCGCCATCCCGTGCAGGACGGAGCTGAGATTCGGTTTTTTCGGAACGGCCTTCGAAGTGGCGCCGGGGAAATTCTCCGGCAGATAGATGATGAAGCAGTTCTTGCCTTTGTTCTTGCCTCGGTAAAGCGCACGGTCGGCGTTTCCGACGATTTCGTCGTAGTCGCTTCCGTCGATCGGGTAACGCGCGATTCCGCAGGTCAAAGTGATGCGGTTGAAAGGGAAGACGCCCTTGAGATACGGGAATTTTTTCGAGCGGAAATCCTGAAGCAAGGTGTGCGTGAAATCCCAGACTTCCTGATATTCCGAGACGTTCGGAAGCACGATCGCGAACTCGTCGCCGCCGTAGCGTCCCACGACGCCTTTTTCCCCGACGTATTCGTCGAAGATGCGGGAAACGTCCTTCAGGGCCTCGTCCCCGGTCTGGTGGCCCAATGAATCATTGACCCTCTTGAAATCGTCGAAATCGATCAGTAGATACGTGAAAGGCGTCTCGTTCGCGATGAGATCTTTCACGAAAAGGTAAAGAATTTCCTTGTCGAGGAGGCACGTCAGTACGTCCGTATGATGGGGAACGTCTTGATTCGCGAAAAACGGATAATGGTTCAGCCTCATAACTTAAAATTATTATAAAAGGGGTTACATTGTTTGTCAATGAACGGACTTGTGCGAAAAAGAACGAATCGAAATCGATTAAGCATAGAATTTTTCAGTTTGAGTGTTTCCCCGTCCCGCATGCGGACGAATTTTCAGGTAAAAGTGATAAAATGCTGAAGTATGAAACAGAATCCGTCTTTCTTTTCCCTCGCTTTATCCATCGTTCTTTCCGCCTCTTTTTTAGGCGGGTGCTCTTCCAAGGAAGCTCCTTTAAAGCAAGAAGGAAAGATCCTCCTTGCGAGCGATCTCCATTATTATTCGGATTCCTTGACCGATTACGGAAGCAAGTTTCAGGAAATCGTCAGGAATTCGGACGGGAAGGATCCCTTCCATCAGAAAGCTCTCTTACGGGCCTTGAAAGATCAGATCGAAAAGGAAAAATACGACGCGGTCGTCTTTAACGGGGACATTGCGTTCAACGGGGAAGAAGCGTCCTTTAACGATCTCACCGGATATTTCGATTCTGTCGAAGAATCCGGAACGGAAGTGTATGTCCTTCCGGGGAACCACGACGTTGGATTCTACCAGGGATTCTCCTCCTTCGGGGATAAGATTGAAGACGTAAAGACGTATACTCCTTCCGATTTCAGAAAGAGTCTTGGAAAATACGGATATGACTCCGCTCTGTTAAAAGACGAAGATTCCTTCTCGTACCTCGTTCCGCTCTATCAGGGGCTTTACGGCCTCTTCCTCGATGCGAATTCGTCCACGGAAAACGTGTATGAGGATAGCACGGCCGCATTCGCCAAGGAAGCTTTGGAGTACGTAAAGGAGAAAGGCGGAAAGGCAATCTCGTTCACGCACCAGCCCTTATTATCCCATCTGAAATCGGAAAGGCTCGATTCAAGGAGCGTCCGTTCGGACGAGATGCTTTCTTTATTCAAGGAATACGGCGTAAAAGTGAATTTCGCCGGGCATCTCCACGCGCTGAACCGGAAGGAGAGCGGCGGAGTAAGCGAAATTGTTAACCCGTGCTTGTCCCTACTCAACAACCAGTACGGCGTGATCTCTTATACGGAAGGGAAAGACCTGTCCTACGGATGTTTCTCTCTAGATATAACGGATTACGTTTCTTCTTTAGAAGGGTATTCCTCTTTCAAAGAGTATTCCGAAGCGCGGTACAAGAGGGGGCGCAGTATTTATTGTATCATTGTGCGCAGGCATTTTCCTTACAGCATGGATTT
>CAYUFI010000056.1:0-4895 GCA_964444175.1 uncultured Clostridiaceae bacterium
ATGGAAGACGCAGCGCTTATCCCCAATCTGGGTGTAGCCGCTAGAAAGATAGAACCCGCCGCAATGAATCCCGTATTCTTTGCATAACGATACGAAGTTCCTTAATTCCGCTTCGGGATGATCCGAATCGGTATAGGCCATGGTCGATCCGCAGTACTGATACGTCCAAAGAGGCGGAACCATCGACCGTCCGATGAGATAGGAGTAGGACGAGAGGATTCCGCTTAACGAACCGAAGAAAACGTAATAAACGAGGCTGTCCTCTTCGAAATGGACGTACTTGAAATGTTCGAAATAATTGTCGATTTCTCTTCCTAGATCAATCTCCCCATCCGAGTATGTGTCGTAATAGATCCCGTAATTCCCGACGGAATTCTTACAGATGTAGAACGGAATCTGTTTATAGAGCGGATCGGAAGAATCCGCGTCGTACCCCATCGCGTCCTTCGTGGAGAAACGGTAGAACCTGCCCGCTTTATTGACCGGTCCGGTCTTGTCCCCGAGGCCGTAAATCGATTCCTTGTCTTCTCTAGATAAGTAATGGTAACTTCCCTTCCCGAGCTCGCCTTCGAAGTTGTACGCGAGGACGTCCCGGTCGGAGAACAAAAGCTTCCCCTCCTTATAGTAGGAAACACGGAAATTCAGGGGATCCGCGTGGATCTTTATTCCCTTGTATTCGAAATCGAAATCCCCGTCCCCGACGTCGACGGGATGGAGATTTTCGTTGGAGAGCCTGGCCCGTCCGTGACGCGGCATAAGAGAAGTCCCCGGGCAGACAGAGAACGTCGGGAACAGATCCTTTTCATCCTTATAGAGGGCGAAGCGCATGCCTTCATTGAAGAAATCGAGCCGGATAAAAAGGTCTCCGCTCCGATAGAGGCGGTATCCCGTTTTCTTTCCGACCAACTGAAAAAGATGGCTGTATTTCATGTTTTTTCCTTACTTCGGATCGCCGGAGAACGTGTTGAAGAACAGTTTCCAATACGGCGGGCGCTTCATCTTCATGCCTTTTAAGGAAATGTCGAGCACCTTCCCCTTATGATTCGTCCAGAGCGGGAGATTTTCCCCGTTCGGAGAACCGGTCTTGGCGAACGCGGCGAATTCGTCCATCATCGTCTCGGACACTTTCTCATCGTCTTCCCCGTACGGCCTCCACGAAGATTTTAGCGTTCCGAAGGCGTAGCGTAAATCCGAAGAATGGAACGCCTTGTTGTCATCGCCTTTGGCGTCCACGTCGAAGCAGTACTTATACGCCTTATGGGCGTTCCCGTACTTCATGGCGATCTTCGCCCAGATGTACGTGACCATGTCGTTATTGGTGAATCCGACGATGGTCGGAATATCCGGAATCTTTTTGAAATCTTCGGAAGTATACGAGTCCAGATAGAAATGATCCACCTGGACCATCGTGTTCTTCGTGTTGTCCTTCCTCCGCTTCTTCACTTCCTCGAGACCCATAAAGATCTTCTCGGGCGGAAGTTTTTTGAATTCCTCGAAAGTAGAGCACGAGCACGTCTTCATCACGTCGAGCCAGTATTCCCTGGTCTCTTCGACCGGGCGCGGGCAGGAAATCGACGGAAGTTGTCCGCATCCGGACATCATGATGGCTTTCTGGAAAAGATGATTCGTCTTCTCAGACAGCATCAGATCCTGGATGCACATCGCTCCGGCGGACTGGCCCATCAAGGTGATGTTATCCGGATCGCCGCCGAATTCGGAGATGTGCTTTCTGACCCATTCCAGGGCCTTGACCTGGTCGTCGAGCCCGAAGTTCCCGTCGTGCCCAAATTCCTTCTGAATCTCTTCGTGCGCGAAAAAGCCGAAGACGCCGACCCGGTAATTGATGAAGACCGTTAAGATTCCTCTTTTCGCCAACGCGTCCCCGTCGAACGGGGATTCAGAGTTCGCCCCGGAATCGAAGCCTCCCCCGTGGATGTAGAGGATGACAGGGTATTTCCGCCCGTCCTTCAGAACGGGTTTATAAATATTGAGATTCAGGCAGTCCTCTGAATAACGGAAAGTTATTCCGTCGCGAAATTCGCGGTGGTAGAACATCCTTTCGGGGACTTCTAGATGCTCGAAATACGTCCGTTTCTGGGTGCACGCGTTTCCGGGCTTACTCGCGTCAAAGGATTCCCCATACGAACGGACCGGCACGGCGTATTCGAAACGCCCCGCCTTCGCGTAGGGGATTCCTAAGAACGAAGTGCAGTGTTCCCTTTTTATCCCTATAAACGATCCGAAGGATGTCTTCCAAAGTTCCGTTTCCATTTTTGTCCGTGAGTGTCAGGCTCCGATCTTGATGTCGTTGCTTTGCGCCTGTTTGGCCAGAAGGGCTTCCTTAGCGACCTGGAGTTCCTCGGTCTTCTTCTTATTCAGCCCGTAGAGGAAGAAGAGAATCAGCGCCATGCCGGCGAACATCGCGGCCGGAATGAGCGTGGACATGTAGTACATCGCGTCGAGCTGAGAGGAAGTCAATTGGACATCGCTGCCCTGGACGACGTAGTTCATGCCGATAAGCGCGCCGTTGACCGCGACGGCCGAAACGACCTGCCCGAGCTTGCGGAAGAACATGAAAATCGAATAGGACGTGCCATCGTTCCTTCGTCCGGTCTGGACCTCGACGTCGTCGATGGCGTCAGTCGCTAACGCCCAGATTTCGAGCGTGATGATCGATAAGCCGAAGCCGGATAAGAAGCAGAACACCAGGAACAGGAGCGCCCCGGTGTCCGGGTTCGCTTTGACAACCGGAAGTAAGAACGTCAGGATCAAGTTCGCGGCGGCGGAAATAGAGGCTCCGACCGCGCAGATTTCCTTCTTGCCGAATTTCCTCGCCAGTTTGCCCGCGAAGAACATCAGCACGACCATCGGGCCGTACTGGCAGACCATGGAGACCATGTTCATCCAGTTCTTGCCGAACATGTCGTTGAAAAGATAGGTGTAGAACGACTGCGTGAACATCTGGCCGGCCAATAAGAGAAGACCACTGAGGCAGACGCCTAAGAACGAACGGTTCGAAAGGAGACCTTTAACGATCGCTCCGGTCTGCCCTTTCTGAGACTTGCTGTCACGGTTATAAACGACTCTTTCCTTGTTGCCCTTATAAGCGACAACGAGTAAGACCGCTGCGACGAGAGCCATTATTGAAACACCGATAATGATCGGAGGATACTGGATCTGGGTGACCGCCTTGCCGCTAGAATCGACGACGGCCTGCCCGCTGTCGTCGAGGACCGGTTTGGCCCAGAGCATCGTGATGACGAGGACCGGAACGCTTCCTAAGGCCGCTCCGGCCGAACGGAAGACCGAGAGGCGGTTCCGTTCCTTGACGTCGGTCGTGACGACGCTCGCTAGCGAACCGTACGGAATCTGATGGACCGTGTAAATCATACCGAAGCCGATGTAGGTGATGGTCGCGTAGAGCATCACGGCCCAGCTCGGCCAGCTTTCGGCCAGTTCCTTCCAAGGGAGGAACATCAGGACCGTCGCAAGCGCCAAAGGCACAGCGACGTAAAGCATGAAGACGCGGTAACGCCCTCTTTTATCCGGTTTGCGCAAATCCGTCAGGCGCCCCATCATCGGATCGTTGATCGCGTCCCAGACGCGGGCGCAGATGAACATGATCATGATGAACCACGGGCTTAAGCCGAGGATGTCCGTGTAGTATTTCTGCAACAGCGTCGTGACCGTCGAGAAGCAGAGGCATCCGGCCAGATCGCCTAAGGCGTAGGCCAGATAATCCTTCGTGTGCAGGCCGCTCGTCGCGGCGATGTAGCTCTTCTCTTTTCCTTCTCTTCCCGGAATTTCCTCTTTCACTTCCTCGTCCATAAGTTTCTTCCTTTCTATATTCAGGACTGATTTACTTCGCGTATTTCTCTTTTAAACTCTGTCGGACAACTTCGCAGTCGAAGTCCTGGAACGTGATGGTGTCGCTTAACGGGACGGCTTTTTTCAGTTCCTCTTCGGACTTGATGGTCCAGACGTTCACGAAATGGTCCTTCTGATAGCGTCTCACCCTCTTCCAGGTCAGCATTTCCTTCTCTAGATCGAGCGACTCGAAGCAGTTCCGGAGCAGGAAAACGTATCCGTGCTTATGGTCGATTAAAAGCGAGCGCACGATGCCCGTGTCCTTTAGCGGGAACAGGGCCTGCGGATAGAAGGAAATGAACATGTATTTCGATTTGTCCTGAACGAGCGGCATCAGGACTTCCTTTACTTTCTGAGCCACTTCCTTCCCGTTCCCCTGATAGACCTTCAGTTCGACGACGAGCGGGACGCGCTCATGGATCAAATCGAGCACTTCTTCGAACGAAGGGATGCTTTCCCCGTCGTTGAGCCTGTAATTCTTTTGAATTTCTTCGAGGGTAAGGTCTTCGATGATCCCTTCTTTTCCGGTGACCCGCTTCAGCTGGGAATCGTGGCAGACCACGAGCTTCTTGTCCTTGGTGAGATGGACGTCGAGCTCGATGGCCATCCCGTGATCAATCGCGTTCTGGAAGGCGGAGAGGCCGTTCTCGGTCCTATCGGCGTCGTGGTATCCGCGGTGGCATATTCCGTTTAAGAACACCGGATCGGCTCTTTTCAGGAATTCGCTTTTCTTCATGGCCTATTCCCCTTTCGCTTCGGCTTTTGCTCCCGTACCGCCTTTAACGGACTTGACGAAGAAGAAAATCACAAAGGAAATCACGATGCAGATAAGGGCATAGAGCGGCAGGAAATCGAAGCCGAAGGACGGAAGACGGAGCAGTAAGCCCAACACCATCGGGGTGACCGTCTGGGCGATCATCGACGCGGCGTAGTAGTAACCGGTGAACTTCCCGATCTTCTTCGAGGAGCAGAGCTCGACGACCATCGGGAACGAATTGACATGCACCAAGGACATGCCGAAGCCCTTG
>CAYUFI010000056.1:4905-7238 GCA_964444175.1 uncultured Clostridiaceae bacterium
TCCGTAGTCGAGATAGATTATTTTCTCCTCCGGTATGCCGAAGCCCTTGATGAAGAAGACGATGTAGATGTAGAACGGGAAAACGTTGTAGGTCGGGTCGCTTTCCAAAGGAGTCAGCTTGACCGTGAATCCGAGGATGAGCCAGAGCGTATAGGCCAAAGCGGCGAGGCCGAGTCCGGAGAAGATCGTCCATTTGCGCCCGATCTTGCCAGCTAAATACGCGCCTAGGACGAAGCCAATCATAGAACCCACGCCGCCGACGATGGTGTTGATGGCGTGCGTGCTGGTGCGACACTTCAGATAGTAGAGCGTGTAGTTCCCCATGAAGGTTCCGACCCCGTTATCGGCCATGAACCAGAAGAATTCGGCCGCCAGGATGAGGATGAGCATGACCCTGTTGGCCTTGCTCATCGGCTTCTCTGTATCGTCCTCGACCGAAGTCTCGACCGCGGCGAGCTTTTCCCCGAGCTCCATCTGGGGCTTCATCTCTTCCTCGATCTTGTTCTCATCGATGCGGAAGAAGAGGACCAGGGCGGAAACGATCATCAGAACGGAAGCGATTAAGAACGGCAGCTCGACCATCCAGATATTCGCCGAACGTCCAATCCAGAGATCTGCGTCCGAACCGCCTAAATACGTCGAAAGGACGAAAATCATGCCTAACACCGTGGCGCAGGCCCCGCCGATGTAGCCCATGATGTTGATGATGGAGTTGGCCTTGCTGCGGAGCGGTTTCGGCGTGATGTCCGGCATCAGGGCGACCGCCGGGTTGCGGTACATCATGGCGAAGCAGATGACAATGGCCATCATGGCGACCGTGCCGGCCAGATTGTGAAAATGGAAGAAGACCGGGATGAACGGGAAGGTGACCGCGCAGACGAACGTGCCGACTAAGATGTAGGGCATTCTCTTCCCGATTTTCGTATGGGTCTTATCCGATAAGGAACCGAAGATCGGAAGCAGGATGACCGCGGCGAGATTGTCTAAGGCCATCATGACGCCGACGAGATACTGCACGTCCTCGGTCTTATCGGTGTTCAGGGCTTCCTTGAAGAGTTCGGTTAAAAACGTCGGAGTCCACGAATCGTACACCTGCCACAGAAGCAGAATGCCGAAGAACGCGAAACCGATGATGAACGTCCTTCTGTAATTCAGCTTGAGAGTCGTCTTTTCTTCCATAAAAGGAATCTCCTTTCTATATAGAGACATAACGGAACGGCGGACAACTTTAACTAAGTTTCATTATATCAGTCTAAAATGTAAAGGAAACCCCTTACATGGATAAAAATCCTGTAAATCCGGTGTAAAGAAAAACCCGGTTTCCAAGTTAATAGCGGTCGTTGCAGAACGAGAAGATCCTCTTAGGAAGAACGGAAATTCCCGTATTTCTGCTGGGATTTTCTTTCTCCGCTTTTTCCTAGCCTTTCCCGTCCGTCCCTGCTTTTCCTTCCGCTTTTGTTTTTGAGTTCCCTCTCGAATTTTTTTTGCTCCTTAATAAATGGAGAAGCGCTTTTCGTCTTCTACAAAACGGGAATGCTACAATAAGAGCGCTATGGAAGAGAATTTTTCAATTCAAAAGAATCTTGAAACGGTCAGGAATTCGATCTTAGAAACCTCTCAGAAATGCTCCCGCGGCACTTCTTCCCCCGCTCTGATGGGCGTCAGCAAGTTCAAACCCGTGTCTTTCATCAAGGAAGCGTATTCGTACGGCCTAAGGGATTTCGGGGAGAACTATCCCCAGGAACTGGTTCAGAAGGCGAAGGAATTTCATCCCAGGGACCTCTCCTACCACCTGATCGGGCATCTGCAGACCAATAAGGTCCGTCTGGTCCTTCCGTACATTTCCTCTTTCCACGCCCTCGATTCGGAACGTCTTTCGCTCGTCTTAGAAAAAGAATGCGAACGGATTCAGAAGATCCTTCCGGTTTATATCGAGATCAACATCGGACGCGAAGAAACCAAGACCGGGATTCTTCCGGAAGAGGCAACGATTCTCGCGCGTGCGGTCGCCGCTCTGCCCCGTCTAAAACTCGTGGGACTGATGTGCGTCGCCCCGAAGAAGGACGATCCGGAAAAGGTTCGGCCTTATTTTAAGGAAATGAGGGAGCTTGAAAACGAAATCAATCAGAAGCTCTTCGAAAAGGAGAAGATTCTGAAAGAACCGTTAAGAGAACTCTCGATGGGCATGTCCGCGGATTATCGGATCGCTATAGAAGAAGGCAGCACTTTTCTCCGCATCGGAACGGCTCTGTTCGGGGAACGGCAGAAGAAAAAAACGCAAACGTTTTCTGGGAACATTGAGAAAAATTTTTAAAAAATGTGTTAATCTTTTT
>CAYUFI010000057.1:0-7146 GCA_964444175.1 uncultured Clostridiaceae bacterium
TTTCAGATGGTGCGCCATAAAAGATTCGAACTTTTGGCCCTCTGCTTCGTAGGCAGATACTCTATCCAGCTGAGCTAATGGCGCAATAACGACTGGAGGTTCCGACCGGATTTGAACCGATGATAAGGGAGTTGCAGTCCCTGGCCTTACCACTTGGCTACGGAACCACCTCGAAATCGCTTGATTATTATTGCACTTGCGCAATCCTTTTTCAAGGGGATTTCTTCCCTTTTTCTCTTTTTCTTCATTCGGTCACAAACGGAAGGGATAACAGTTCCCTCGGGCGGTAGATGACCGCCTCGGGATGTTCGGCAAATAGTTCCCCGAGAGGCCTATATCCCCAGGCGACCGCGACGGTATGGGGAATAGAGGCGTTGCGCGCGAGGATCAGATCCACGTCCGAATCCCCGCCCATCGCGCATTCATCCTTCTTCAGGCCGTATTTTTGAATCAGGGACAGGATTCCCGTCGGATCAGGCTTGGTCGGCAGGTCTTTGGAGATTCCGAGCGTCTCGGTAAATAATCCTGGATAGCACTTCCCGACAATCTCTTTCGCCGCCTTGTCCGGCTTGTTCGTGACGCAGAACAAAGAGATTCCCTTCTTCTTGAGTTCGGACAGAGCATTCTCCATTCCCGCGAAAGCGTGCGTCTTTTCGCAGAAATGCGTCTCGTAATACGAAAGGTAATCGTCGAAGACCGCTTTCTCCTCTATAGGAGAAACGGAATCGTCCCCAATCGCCTTATGGATCATCACTTTCGACCCGTTTCCGAGGAAATGAATGAACCCGGTGACCGGTCTTTCCTGAAAACCGTGCATCTTCAAAGAATGGTTCACGCTCGAGGCAATGTCCTCGAGCGTGTCGCAGATCGTTCCGTCCAAATCGAAGAAGAAAGCCTGGATCATAACGCATGCGTCCCCCGGCCTTAGAACTGGGTCTTCAATTTCGAGTAGCGGTTCTCCATCTCGGACTTCAGTTCGTCGTCGTAACGGTAGAACTTGTCGAGGATCGAGGCCACTTTCCCGAGGTCGTATTCGTCAGCGATCGACGCGAACGCCCCGGTCGGATCGCTGTCCTTATTTTCCGTGTAGGCCGGAAGCTTGTTGTCTTCCGAATCGGTCAGGACGTCCATCGCGTCCTGGAACGGGGTGACGTAGCCGATTTCGGCCTGGTTCTCCGCGGCGATGTATTCGTTCGTCTCCATCTTCGAAAGGAAGTCGATGAACGCATAGGCCGCGTCGGTGTTCGCGCAGTCCTTCGTGATGACGAGCGCGTCCGAGAAGATGTTCGTCCGGACCGGATAGCCTTCCTTGGCGTCCGGGATGTAGAATCCGAGCGTCGGATTCCCTTCCGCGTCGGGTTTCGTGTCGTTCATGATCGAATAGAACGCATCGCCCGAGTAGTCGAGGGCGATGTCGAAATCGTGGTTCGGCATGGATTCGAGCAGCTCGTCGGTCAAGAACGAGGTGTCTTTCGGCAGTCCGCGCAGCCATTCGTCCGCCTTGTCGAGGGCTTCCGTCCTCGTTTCGTCCGAAGAGAAGTTTACGAAATCGATCCCGAGCGCGCAGAGCGCAATCGAATAGACGTCGCGCGAGGAATCGTAGAGAGCGACCTTGTAATCCGAATCGCGGAGGATGTCCCAGCCCTTGGAGGCGAGAACTTCTTCCGAGACCTTGGTCTTGTCGTAGACCAGACCGACTTCGCCCCAGGTGTACGGGACGGCGTAATCCAAGAACGGGAACGCCTTCAGGACGGTCTCGCCGGAAGCGTTCTGCACCGGGGTGTTCATGGCCTCGAGATTCGTGCGGAGAGAAGAGATCAGACGGTCCTTCTTATAGTATTCGAAGCGGTCCAGGTCGAGCTTCTGGATCTTGTTTTCCTGATAGAGTTCCTCGATGGCGTAATCCGACGGGCAGACGACGTCGTAATGCGAATTCGAAAGTTTCGTCAACATGCCTTCGTTATCCTGGAAGGTCTGGACCTTCACGCGGTAACCGGTCTCCTGCTCGAACGCGTCGATGAGGTCGGTCTTGATGTATTCGCCCCAGTTGAAGAAGACGATGTCGGCATCGCCGACTCCGCACGAAGAAAGACCTCCGGTCGCAAGCAATAAGGGAAGCAAACCCAAAACGACAGTTCTGTTCTTTTTCATTTCAGTCATTTCCTTTCTTTTATTGATTGAGAAACAGCTCGGCGCGGCTTTTAAGAAGGAGAACCGCCAACCTTTGGATACGTTGATAGAATCAGAATTTCGGATTTATTCGGTCTTCAGAAGAGTGAACAGTTCCTCGAACCGGTTCTTCAGAGCGTTGTCGAACCGGTAGAAGCGGTCCCCGTCCCCGACCTCGCGGGCGTAGACGTCCTTGATTTTGTTAAAGGCGCCGTCCGCTTCGCGCGATTCGTCGGTCTTGTCCGAAGAAGGTTCGCCGATCAACAGATCGAGCGAGTCCTGATACGGGGTCTGGTAACCGATGGTCATCATGTTCCGCGCCTCGTTGTCCGCGCCGACCATGTAATCAATGAACGAATAGGCTTCGTCCTTCTTGTCCGAGTCCTTCATGATCACGAAGCAATCGGTGAAGATGCAGGTGCGGTAACCCGCCTCGTTCGTCTTCGGGATATAGAACCCGAGGGTCGAATTCCCGTTCTCGTCCTTTTGCAGGTCGTTGTTCATGCAGTAGAACGCGTCCCCGGAATAGTCGAGGCACAGGTCGAACCGGTGTGCCGGCCCGTCCTCGAGGATCTCGGTCGTCTCGACCCCGAAATCGTTCCCGGAGTACTTGACGCTCTTCAGCCAGTCCATCGCGTCGTCGATCTCCTCGTCGGTCGGATCGGTGAAGCCGTGCCCGGTGGCGAGTAGCGCCATCGAGAGCACGTGCCTCGATTCGTTGTAGAAGACGATTCTTCTCTGCGAGCCGTCCTTGCGCTTGGTCTTGAAGATGTCCCAGCCGTACCGGTCGAGCTCTTCTTCGGAGACCTTGGTCTTGTCGTAGATGATGCCGATTTCCCCGTAGGTGTACGGGACGGCGTATTTGAGGAGGTCGAAGCCCGAACGGACGACTTTTTTGCTGCCGTCCTCCTGGACTTCGAGCGTGTCCTGCTTCAGACCGTCGAGAGCCTCGCGGTAGGATTCCTCTAGGCGCGATACGGAGTAGTTCTTGAACTTCGACAGATCGAGTTCCTCGAGCTTTCCTTCGCTCGCGAGTTCCTCGATCGCGTAGTCCGAAGGGACGACGACGTCGTAGGAGGTCGTGGTGAGCTTGGTCAGCATCTCCACGTTGTCCTCGAAATTCTGCATTTCGACCGGGACGGGCGATTCGGCCAGGACGTCCTCGTTGACGTATTCTCCCCAGTTGAAGAACGCGAGGTGTTCCCCGAATAAGGAGCAGGAGGATAAGAGGAACGAAGCTGCGCTCATCAGTACGAGCGCCTTCTCCTTCTTTTTGAGACTTTTTGCCTTAGACAGGCACGACGGAGGGTAATCTTCGGTATTTTTGTGAACTGTACCAGATTTCATAAAGCTGATTGTTTCGTTATCTTTTCCTTTCGGTTCGGAACGTCTAGCGCGTCTTGTTGTCCTTCAGATCCTCGTCCTCGTAGCGCTGGTGCCTTCCGATGAGGAACTGGTAGACCAGCACGACCACGGCGATGAATAAGAAAATCAGCGAAGACAGGGCGTTGACGACCGGGTTGAACTTCTTCATCGAGTAGACGTAGACGGAGATGTTCTGGATCGAGCCGCCGACGAAGTAGGAGATGATGAAGTCGTCGAAGCTCATCGTGAACGCCAGCATGGCGCCCGAGAGGATGGCCGGCATCAGATCCGGCAGGACGATCTTCATGACCGCCTGACGCCTCGTGGCGCCCAAATCGAGCGCCGCCTCGATCTCCGCGGGATCCTGCGAAAGGACCTTCGGGTAGACCTGAATGACGACGTACGGCGTGCAGAAGGCGATGTGGGCCAATAATAACGTCCCGTAGCCCATCGGCATCACGCTCTCCAGGGCGATGAACAAAGCCATCAGAGAGACCGCGGTAACGATATCCGGGTTCACGACCGGTAGGTTGTTGACCGAGAGGACCAGGTTCGTGAAGTGCGGAGCTTTCTTGGAATACTCCCCTAAACCGATGGCGCCTAGCGTCCCGATGAGAGTCGAGATGAGCGTCGCCAGGAAGGAGATCGTGACCGTGTAGAACAGGTCTTCTAGAAGCGTCGTGTTCGAGAAGAGCTGCTGATACCACTTCAGGGAGAAGCCTCCCCAGTTCACCGCCGAGCGCGAGGCGTTGAACGAGAAGACGACGACGGAGATGATCGGCAGGTAAAGGAGGACGAAGATCAGGACGACGTACACCGTCAAAGCCACCGAAGGGTGATACGTGTGCGAGGATTCCATCCCGCGTTTCGCGCGTACGGATTTGCTCATTTCTACGCCCCCTTTCTAGAAGCGACGATGCGCTTGTTGTTGTCGTCCCGGTCGGCGACGACCGTGCGGTCGAGTTTGCCGAGCAGGTAGATGAATAAGAGGATGACGATGCCGAGTAACAGGGCGATGGCCGAACCGACGTACGGATTCGACTGCTTGATGAAGTAGGACTCGATCAGGTTGCCGATCAGCATGTAGCGGGTGTTGCCTCCGCCGAGCTTGTCGGGGATGACGAGCGTCGTCGCCGCCGGTAAGAAGACCATCGTGATGCCGCTGATGATGCCCGGCATCGTGAGCGGGACGATGACATTGAAGAACGTCCGGACCGAACTCGCGCCGAGGTCCTTAGCGGCCTCGATGTAGGCCGGGTCGAGCTTCATGACCGACGTGTAGATCGGGATGATCATGAACGGAAGGAGGTCGTACACCATGCCGAAGATGATGGCGAAGTCCGTCCCGAGGATCGTGATGTGGAACCAGCTCTCCATCATGGTGAAAATCTGTCTCCAGGCCAGGATTCTTAGAAGCATGTTGACCCACATGGTCGCGGTCATCAGCATCGAGAGCAGGTTCCTTGTCTTGGCGCGGATACGCCCGATGAAGTAACCGACCGGGTAACCGATGACTAGGCAGATGACCGTCGCGATCAAAGCGAACCAGAGCGAGCGCAGCGTGGCCCGCATATAGGAAGCTTCGCTCAGATACACGGCGAAGTTGTTGAGCGTCAGATACAGGTATCCTTCGCTCGTGGACTGGGTAAACGCGTAAATGACGATGAATACGAACGGAAGCAGGACCAGCAAGAGAAGCACCAGGAAGAACGGAATCGCTCCGGCCATCTCGATGTTGAAGCCGAACTTCCCTTTCGTCTTCACCTTCTTCACGCTCTGAACGTGAAAGGCCATTTTATTCCATTTCCTCCATCAGGGTGATGTCGTTCGGATCGAACGTGACGCCGACCTGCTTGTTGACCGGGATGTAGTCGGTCGTGTGGATCGTGATGATGCGCCCGTTCTCGAGCTTGACGTCCACTTCGTAGAAGACGCCCTTGAAGAAGATCGAGTCCGTCACGCCGAGCAATTTGCCCTTGGACGGATAGACGATGTCGAGATCCTCAGGACGGAGCATGACGTCGACGGTGGAGCCCACCGGGAACTTGTTGTCCTCGCAGAGGAACGTGTGCCCGTCGAAGCGGACGTGCTTCTCGTCGACGATCTCGCCTTTCAGGATGTTCGAATCGCCGATGAAGTTCGCGACATAGCGGTCGACCGGTTCGTTGTAGATCTGTTCGGCCGTGCCGACCTGTTCGATGTAGCCGTCCTTCATGACGACGATCTTGTCGGACATGGTCAGAGCCTCTTCCTGATCGTGCGTGACGAAGATGAACGTGATTCCCGTCGAGCGCTGCAGTTCCTTCAGCTCGTACTGCATCTCCTTGCGGAGCTTCAGGTCCAGAGCGGACAGGGACTCATCGAGCAGCAGCATCTTCGGGCGGAGGACAATCGCGCGAGCAATCGCGACTCTCTGGCGCTGGCCGCCAGACATGTGGGAGACGTTGCGGTGCATCATGCCCTCGAGATTGACGAGCTTGATGACGGCCTTGACCTTCTCCTCGATTTCCGCTTCGGTATAAGGACGCATCGGCCGGGCGTGCTTTTCGACTTTCTCGGTTTCCGCGGCCTTGAGTTCCTGGAAGATGTTGTTCTTGCGGATCTCGAGCTGCTCCTTAGGAGCGTGCTTGTCCTTGTGCGCGAGCTTATCGGCCTCGGCCATCAGCTGTTCGTCGGCCTTGGCGACATAAGGCTTGAAGTTCCGGCACTTCCTTTCAAAAAGGCGCTTGCGGATCTTTTCCTTAAAAGTCAGATGGATGCCTTCCGGATACGGATCGCCGGTAGCTGCCTTATCGATGCGGAGACCGAAGGCGATGTTGTCGTAGACGTCCATGTGCGGGAACAAAGCGTAGGACTGGAAGACGGTGTTGGTCGAACGGAGGTTCGCGGGAACGTCGGTAATGTCTTTCCCTTCGAATAGAACTTTGCCGGACGTCGGCTGTTCGAAGCCGCCAATGATGCGAAGCGTGGTGGTCTTACCGCAGCCGGACGGGCCGAGCAGGGTCACGAATTCGTTCGAATTAATCGTGAGGTTGATCCCCTTGAGGACCTTGGTCTCGCCGAAGCTCTTGGTCAGGTCGACCAGCTGGACCAGCGGGACGGAAGAAGCAGACTGTTCAGGATTTGCCATTTCAAACACTCCCCCTTGAATGAACGGCTATATCATAGAAATTAAGGAATTAAAAAACAAGACAGAAAAGAAGCCAAAAATCCCCCGCCCTTATCCGCATTTCAAAACGCTTCCGAAATCGTGCCATTTTTAGAACAACTATTGAAATAGTTTTATTTTAAAAGGACTTTCCGAAAAGTCCAAAAATATTTTCCCTTCCGGGCGTAAAAAAATCCGCGCCCGTTTTTAAGAAGGCGCGGAAGTGCGTTTCCGTTCCCTCTTTTACTCGGATTCCCTGTTCAGGAGATACATGAAAATCCCCGCGGCCACCCCGGCGTTCAGCGAGTCGATCTCGCGGTTCATCGGGAGATAGAAATCGTAATCCGATTCGGCGATAAGTTCCTTACTCACGCCCTGCCCTTCGTTCCCGACGGCGAGGGCGAACTTCCCTTCGAGCCGGACCTTGCCGTCCAACCTTTTTCCGTGCAGCGTGTTCGCGACAA
>CAYUFI010000058.1:0-7126 GCA_964444175.1 uncultured Clostridiaceae bacterium
AGCCGATGCGGTGATCGGTGACGCGGTTCTGCGGATAGTTGTAGGTGCGGATCTTCTCCGAACGCTCGCCGTTACCGACTTTGAGCTTGCGCTCCGCGTCGATCGCGGCGTTCTTTTCGGCGTCTTCCTTGGCCTGGAGACGGGCGCGGAGGAGTTCCATGGCCGTTTCCTTGTTCGCGAGCTGGTCACGCTCGATCTGGCAGGTGACGACGATCCCGGACGGGATGTGCGTGATGCGGACCGCGGATTCGGTCTTGTTGACGTTCTGTCCGCCGGCGCCGGAGGAGCGGTAGGTATCGATCTTCAGATCGGATTCCTTGATGACGACGTCGGTTTTCTCGAGTTCCGGCATGACCAGGACTCGGGCCGTCGAGGTCTGCAGCCTTCCGGATTTCTCCGTAATCGGGACGCGCTGGACGCGGTGGGTCCCCGACTCGAACTTCAGGCGCGAATACGCGCCTTTTCCTTTGATTTTGAACGAGACCGAGGAATAGCCGCCTAAAGACGTCGGTTCCTCGTCGATCAGCGTGTAGGACCAGCCTTTGGAATCCGCGTAGCGCATGTACATGCGGTAGAGGTCCCCGGCGAAGATGTTCGCCTCGTCCCCGCCGACGGCGCCCTGGATGTCCATGATGACGTTCTTGTCGTCGTTGGCGTCCTTCGGAAGCAGGGCTTCCTGGATCTTTTCTTCGAGCAGAGGCAGTTCCGCTTCGAGGCGGGCGGCTTCTTCCTTGCCCATCTCGGCGAGATCCGGATCTTCGTCCTTCTCCATCGCCTCGGCTTCCTCGAGGTCCTTCTTGATCTTCTTGTACTGTTTATAGAGGGTCACCGCCTCGTCGAGTCCGGCGCGTTCCTGGTTCAGGATTTTCGCGCGGGAAAAATCGATCGGGTTCATCAGTTCCTGGTCGATCTCGTTTTCCCGTTTCTCCATCGTCTCGAGACGGTCCAGCATATAAGAATTCAACATAAATACGGCGGCTTCCTTTCTAAGCAAAAACAATTTTGTTCCGCTCTATTATACATAGAGAACTTCTTTTCTTTCCACAGAATCGCGAAGAAGAAAGCCGGATTACTTCCGTAACCCGGTCTTCTTATAGATTCTCTTCTCCTGCTCGCGGAGCTGGTGCGCCCCGTAGTACCAGAGCAGGATCGACGCTCCCGAGAGGACGCCGAGTCCTGTGAGGACTTTTCCGCCCTGTAATCCCGGGGTGTAATACGTCAATGTGTACGCGACGTTTTCTCCCGGAACGGCGACGTATCCGAGGAATCCGCCCTGCGCCTTGAACAGAGGGACGTCCTCGGTAACGCTTTTTCCGGAAGCGTCCTGATACGTCCTCTTCAGACTCCATCCGGAAGCGTAGAGCTGGTTGATCACGTTCAGCTTCTTCTCCGTATACGAAGTCGTATAGGCCATCGTATTCGCATCGCACTTCGAATAATCCATCGAGACCGGAGCGTTCTGATGGACGTCAACCTGCTCCTTGAACGAATCGAAATACTCGTAATAGAGGTTCTTCAGGCTCAGCGAGTTGAAATATGAATTGTAGATGATGCCGATAATCCCGTACACCGGTTCGGTCACGTAGAACCCGCTCGAGCTTCTCCAGCCGTTCGTGTTCGTGTGCGCGTAGTTGTTCTGATCCGAGCACAGGAGCTTCATGCTCCCGTCCGAATTCTTCCCGTAGAGATAGAACCGGACGTTCGCCTTGTCCATATTGTGTCCGATGGAAATATAGGCCGGATTGTCTTCGCTCGCGCCCTCGGCGGCCAGAGCTTCCCCGTTCGGGTCTTCGGTCACGAACTTCGAGAAATATGCCCCGTTCGAATGGGATTCCGCCGTCCAGCTTCCGTCCCCGACAGATTTCGACGCGTAGGCGTTCGAGACGAAATACTCGTCCGCCCGGTCGTAGGAATCGAGGCAGTACACCGGGCAGGTCCCGCCTTCGTAGCGGTAAGTCCTGTTCGTCAGGCGGTAAGTCACTCCGTCGATCACGGATTTCCGGGTCGTTTCGTCTAGCGAAGCGGCGAGCTCGTTCTGATGGATCCTCGACCATTCCGCGTCGGACATGGACTTGTCGATCGTGCGCAGCATCCCGTCGGAAGTCTCTCCCGTCTCGGGCGAAACGTCCCACTTGGCGAAATAGAACGTGGTCTTGTACTTGCCTGAACCGGAGAGGGAGGCCTTCTTCAGAGCAGAATTCATGGCCGCCTTATTCTCTTTGAAGGAAGAGAACTCGCCCTGATGCTCTTTGTAATACTCCGCATCCACGATGGCGTCGCTGAGATAGTTCGATTCGGCTTCTTCCTCGGGGACCGCGGAAGAGTGGTGCTCGTCCGTATCGAAGTACCAGCTGCCCTGGTCGGAGACGATGTAGGAAGAATAGGTGAAGATCCGGTCGACGAAATACGGGTTCTCGTACAGGGCGTACTTCGAATTCTTCAGCGCTTCGGAAAGCCCTTCGTTTTCCGTCGCCGTCCCGACATCGATGAACCAGGACGGGACGTTCGTCTCGCTCTTTTCGAGGAGGTAGTATTTGTTCCCGAGGAACTCGTCGAGGTTCATCCTCTTGTTCTGATACTCGAGCGTGTAGGAATTCGAGTTGCGGTCAATCTTGGACCACTCGAAGAAATCCTCCGAATCGTAATTGATCGTGGAGCAGAACGTCCCGAGCCCGTTATACCCGACCGCCATGGCCAGGTTCGGATCGTACGCGCGGTTCGTCGAGACCGAGGAGTTCATCATGCGGTAGAACGTGTTCGGATCGGTCTCCTTGAGCTTTTCGACAATCGAAGTCTGCTGCTGGAAGCTCTCTCTTCCTCCGAAGACCGAGGAAGAGTAGCTGACCCAGCCCTGTCCGGCGACGGCGATGTTGCCCATGATGATGACGTCGAGAGAAGTCAGAATGAACGCGGTATTCTTGAACTGCTTCCGTTTCATTAGCAGGCGCAGAGGCAGGTAGCAGACGAAATACCAGATGCCCTGGAAGATGCACTGGGCTTGGAACGCGTTGACCTGGATGCCGAGGATTTCTTTCGAGAGGGTCAGATCCTGAAGGCCGTAACTTGAATACGTCCCGTCATGCGCCCAGGTGAAGCACTGGTAGACCGTGATGGCGAAGAGGATATAGACGAGGACCAGAGAAATATCGAGCAAATACCCCGGCAGTTTCCGGATTTCGTCCATGTGGATGCAGACGAACGTGACAATCAACAAGGACGCGAACACGCCCCAGCGTCCGTACGGGACCGTCGAGAAGGCGCCACAGGCGTAGTACATGAACGGGGTCTCCACCCCGAGAAAGACCAGGACGATTCCGATGATTTCGGAAACGTGCTTTTTCTTCACCGCGTCGGCGATCGACGGGAAGAGCATCAGAAGGATCGGAGTCGAGACGTAGAACGAGCTCGCGGCGTTGTCGTAATACCCGTTCTTCAGCTTGGTCAGCGGCTCTTCAAACGAGGAGTTCGTCATGAATAAGAGCGACTCGATTGGATAGAGGTGCTGGTACGCCTTGACCGTGCCGGAAGAGAGGTCCTGCCAGATGAAGAGCAGAGACAGCTTCTTCGAGAAATCCGCTTCCTTGAAGACGTTCAGGAACGTGTTCGTGTTGTGGATGCGCGGCATCGAGGTGATGAGGCGGTAAGACGGGAAGATGATGAACCCGCAGAGGACGATCCCGGTCAAAAAGGCCCAGAAGCCCAGCCCGAGGATGGTCCAGTTCTCGCTCCGGTTCCGCTGTTTCATCGTCTGGAAGAAGCGGAACATCGCGTAAAAGAAACTCAAGACCGAAAAGACCGCGAGGAACTGGTAGTTCACCGCGCCTTCCAAGAACATCGCGAAGACCAGTAAACGCGGATCCTTCTTCTGAATCGTCTTCTCGACGCCTAAAAGCATCAGCGGGAGGAAAGTCGCCGCCTCCATCATGTGGAAGAACCAGAGGTAGTACCATCCCCAGCCGCAGAGGGCGTAGGCGATGGCTCCGATCTTCTTGGTGGAGTCTTTCAGTTTGAACGATCCGAGATAATCGTAGAAGAAGATCCCGGCGAGGACGATCTTGACGATCATCAGCACGCCCTGGACGTAGTTGAGCCAGGCCCGCGGCCAAATCAGCAGGGCCAGAAAGAACGGGTCGAAGAGGTAATAGAACGAATACGCCCCGATGTTATCCACCCCGAGCACGCCGGAAGTGTCCCATAAGGGGAAGACGCCGGTCTTGAAGAAATAGTGCCAGTCGTCGTAGCCGTTGTAGATGAAGGCGACGCCCTGCAGCTTGAAGTCCCCGTTGATGACGATGGCCCCGCCGTTATCGAACAGTTCGGCCGCGAAGCACATGAACGCGACGAGGATGAGAATCAGAGTGAGCTGGAACTTGTCCGAACGGACGAGGTTTTTCCACCAGTTCTTCAAAAGATTGGAGAAATGCGTGAAGAAATACCGGCTCTTTCCTGAGACGTCGCATCCCCAGTCGTAAAAGGCGAGACGGATTTCGTCGAGAAACGTCCCTTTTTCCGACGGCGTGTATTGTCCTTCCATGGTACTCCCCCTTTTTTAGAACAGATGGTCGGAGAGGACGACTTTCGAAACGTCGCTCCCCCGGTCCAGCCTGAAGAAATCGACGTAATAGACGCCCGTCTTTTCAATCTGCCCGGATAACGGCTGCTGGTCTTCGACGTAGTACGTGACAGAGAACGTCCCGTCCGAGTATTTCGCCTTGCCGGTCACCGACTCGGAGAAGAAGCTCCCTTCCCGGTAAATTCCTAAAAGCGAGTAAGAGGAGAAGAAATTCTCCTCGAGAGCAACGATGCGCTGATTGAGCGCCTTGGCCGCTTTGTCGTACGAGGAATAATCCGTGAAGAAGAAACTTCCCTGCGTAAAGGACGTCCCTTTCTTTTCATACGTCTTCCTGTATTCGAGTTCCTGGGCGAGCTCGGTCGGAAGGAAGGACGTTCCCGTGTCTTTTAAAGCCGCGGACGGATCTTCGTAAAGATCGGAGAAGCGGGCGTAGCTTTCCGTGCCGTGCCGCGCGAAAAGGAGCGCGAACGCCCCGCCGGAAAGGGCGAGGGCGAGAACGGAACAGAGGATGAGGGCCGTCTTGCTGGATTTCTTCATAAAAATGAAATTAGTCAAATAAGTAAAACCGTATTTATTATAAACAATCCCGCTCTCCTTTTTCAGACCAGTTTCCCTCTTCCTCTCCCCTGAGCAGAAAACGAGGAGTTGGAGAACTGCGTAAATTTCTTTTATAATGGAGTCAAGGAGCAAATAGATCTATGTGGACCAAAGAGCAGGTGCATCAGCTGTATCTGAAGCAAAAAGAATTTTTTATGACCGGAAAGACGCTCGACGTCAAATTCCGGAAAGAAGCCCTGAAGAATCTGAAAAAATCCGTCCTTTCCCATGAGAAAGACATGTCCGAAGCCCTGCATGCGGATCTCGGGAGAGCGGAGACCGAAGCGTATTTCTGCGACATCGGGACCGTCCTTTTCGAAATCGACGAAGCCGTCAAAGGCGTGAAGAAATGGGCGAAGCCCGAGACGCATTTCGCCGGGCTGGCGGCTTTCCCGGCCACGAAGGCGAAAGTCTACAAGATGCCCTACGGGACAACGCTCATCGTGAGCCCGTTCAATTTCCCGTTCCTGCTCTCCTTAGGCGTACTGACCGCTGCCCTTGCCGGCGGAAACACGGCGGTCTTGAAAGCGAGCTCGAAATCGAAGGCGTGCACGGAAGTCCTTAAAAAGATCGTCGGGGACGCCTTCCAGAGCGAATACGTCGCCGTCGTCGACGGCGGGCACGACGTCGCGGATTTCTGCCTCGAAGAACGGTTCGACAAGATCTTCTACACGGGTTCCCCGCGCGTCGGAATGCACGTGATGGAGAAAGCCTCAGCGAATCTCACGCCAATCGCCCTCGAGCTCGGCGGGGAGAACGGAAACTGGGCGATCGTCCGCAAGGACGCGGATCTGAAGGATGCCGCGCGGAAGATCGCGTTCTTCAAGGCGGCCAACAGCGGTCAGATCTGCATCGACGTGAACCAGGTCGCCGTGGCGAAGGAAGTCGCCGACGCGTTCGTCGAAGAACTGAAGAAAGCCTTCAAGGCCCAGCTCGGGGATTTCCCTTTGACGAACCCGGAATATCCGCACCTGATTGGAAAGAAGGCGTACGACGCGTGCGCCGAAGAAGCCGAACTCTATAAGGACAGGATCGTTTACGGAGGGAAAGGGGACGAGCACGCGTTCCGTTTCGAACCGACCATCATCTATCCGGTGAAGGAGAACGAGACCATCGCCAACCACGAGCTCTTCAATCCTCTGCTTCCAATCGTTCCCTTCGACGACGGAAAAGTGGACAAGCTTCTGCAGAAGATTTCTCAGCGCGAGCACGGGCTGGCGCTCTATCTCTTCACGAAGGACCGGCGCTGGGCGGAGAAAGTCATGAGCACCCAGCAGTACGGCGGAGGCTGCGTGAACGAGGTGTGCAACCACCTGATTGTCAAGGGCGTCCCATTCAACGGTACGGGCCATTCCGGGATGGGCGCGTACCACGGGATCTGGGGATTCAGGGAATTCACGCATCCGTCGACGGTGCTCTACGGCAGGACGAAGTTCAATCTTCCCTTAAGGGAACATCCGTATTCCGAAAGGAAGCTGAAGATCCTGAAGAACTTCTTAAAATAAGGGAAAGCGGAACTCAACATTTTCTTAACGCGTCATCTCTCATACCCTTCCCAAGGCGTTTGTTCCGGTAAGAAGGATAGACAAAGGGTTTGAAGTCTTACTATAATATTTGGGTTAGAAAAGGACGGAAGTTTATGAAAGAAATGAACAAGGCTCTGCTGCTTCTGATCGTCTTCTTCGGAGGATGGCTCGGGCTCGACAAGTTCTACGCGCTGGGTTTAAAAGGCTGGAAGCTCTGGGGACTGAAGCTCCTGGCGATGGTCATCGGCATCGGGGAACTCTGGAACATCCTGGATTTCGTGATGGCCTGCTTCGGCAAGTACCAGGCGGATCCGCGGGATTATCTCCTGCTCCTCGAAAAGAAGAAGTCGTATTAATCCTCTTGAAAAAAGACAGAGGGGCTGTTACGAAATTGATTCCTCCAAAGGGTCAGTTCTGACAGCCTTTTTGC
>CAYUFI010000059.1:0-6972 GCA_964444175.1 uncultured Clostridiaceae bacterium
GTTCGCCCTATGTACCGGTTTTTCCGGGAGACGGGGTCGCAGCCGGGATTTTTTTTGTTTTCGGAGGAAGGGGGGGGAACAACCGTCCGCTCCTTCTTTTTATTTTTTTACATTACAAAAAAATGCTAAAAATCCCTTGAAATCTGGCAAACTTGCATAAAGGGGGCGCTTCTTTTATAATTTATCCGTAGAAAAATTCTTTTTATGAAGAATTTTTAGTCCTCGGATTTTTGTACTTTAGAAAGGCTGTTATATGGCGGTTGATACCAAAACGAAATACGGAAAGATTGCGACGAGTCTGGACGCGCTGGCGACGGTCGTCCAAGATTCTCTCAGCAATGTTTTCGGCGTGGTCGGGCTCGGCTCCAAGAAGTCTCTTTTGAGCGATCAGATCAACCTCCTTCTGAAGAAGGAAAAATCGAAGGATGGCGTCATCGTGCGGAAGGAAAAAGGAGATGCCTACAGCATCGACGTGTTCGTCATTCTCGCCTACGGCGTGAAGATCAGCGAAGTCGTCTCCGAAATCCAGACGCAGATTTCCTATCAGCTTTCCAAGACGTTCGACATCAAGATCTCGAAGGTCGATGTCTACGTCCAGGAAATCCGTAAACTCTAACATCCATACGAAGGTATTTTATTATGCAGAAAATTGATGGCCAACTTTTTAAACAGATGATTCTTTCCGGAGCGAACAATTTGTTCAATCACTATCCGGAAGTCGATACCTTGAACGTTTTCCCGGTCCCTGACGGCGACACGGGAACCAACATGAATTTAACCATGTCCTCGGGCGTCAAGGAAATCGCGAACCGCAACGACACTTCGATCTACGCGATCGCCAAGGCGTTCTCGAGAGGCCTTCTGATGGGCGCGCGCGGGAACTCGGGCGTCATTCTTTCCCAGATTTTCCGCGGCTTCGCCAACGGCGTCAAGGACAAGACCGAAATCGACGCGGAGGAACTCGCCGAAGCGTTCACGTGCGGGCGCGAGATCGCCTACAAGGCGGTTATGAACCCGGTCGAAGGCACGATCCTGACGGTCGTCCGTGAAGCTTCCGCCGAGCTTGAGGAAAAGGTCCGTCCGAACATGCCGATGGACCAGGCGATGGAAATCTTCTATAAGGAGGCTTTGGCCTCTTTGCAGCGCACGCCGGATCTTCTTCCGGTCCTCAAGGAAGTCGGCGTCGTCGATTCGGGCGGCGCGGGTTTCTGCAAGATCATCGAAGGGTTCGTCCTTGCTCTGAAGAACCAGATCGTCCAGCGCGCCATGCCGGAAGTCACGACCGAACTGTCGAGCCACAAGCTCGGCGGATCGAAGATCGGCTTCGGCAAGGAAAAGGTCTACGATACGTCGTTCACTCTGATCGTTCCGGTCGCCGAGGCGGCGAAGAGCTCCGGCAAGCGGGAATTTTCAATCGACCGGTTCAAGCAGGTCCTCGCTTCGCACGGGACGTCCTGCTCGGCCACCGTTTCGGGCACGTCGGTCGCTGTCCGGATTTTAACCAAGTTCCCGGGCAACATCCTCTCTTTCGCCCAGCAGTACGGTGAATTCGAGACCCTCTCGATCATCCCTGAGGGCGGAGCCGGATTCGGCAAGAAGGCCGAAAAGGCGCCTGAAGAGAAGCCGGTTGAAGAAAAAGCCCCTGTCGATGAGAAGAAAGAAGAACCAGCCCCGAGCGGAGAAGCGAAGGAGTTTGGTCTGATCGCGGTCTCGTCCGGATCGGGCATCACGGATATCTTCAAATCCCAACGCGTCGACGAGATCGTCTCCGGAGGACAGACCATGAATCCGTCCACCGAGGATTTCGTCAAAGCGATTGCGCGCATCAACGCGAAAATTATCTACATCTTCCCGAACAACGGGAACATCATCATGGCCGCCCAGCAGGCCGCGGACGTCACGGAGAACAAGAAGGTCATCGTGATTCCGTCCAAGACCGTCCCGCAGGGCATCGTCTCCTCGATGATGTTCAATCCGGAAGTCGACGAAGAGACCAATACCGCCGCCATGAACGAGGCTTTGGGCACCGTCAAGACGGGCCAGGTCACCTACGCCATCCGCGACACGAGCGTCGACGGGGTCGAAGTCCACAAGGACGAATACATGGGCCTCGTGGGCAAGAAGATCGTCATCTCCTTCCCGGACAAGGTCGTCGCGGCGAAGAAGCTCGTCGATTCGATGGTCGACGACATGTCCTCGGTCATCACGGTTATCTGCGGACAGGACGTCCAGCCCGGCGAGAAGGAAAAGTTCGTCTCGTACCTGCAGAAGAAATACGGGGAAGACATCGACATCGACGTCAAGGACGGCAACCAGCCGGTCTATTCGTTCATCATCGGGGTCGAGTAAATCCGTCCGGTTCAGTTCATCCCAAGGAAACGGCACGCTCGTCGCGCCGTTTTTTGATTCGGAATTCCGTATAATAAATGAGGAATGAAACGCATCGAGATTCTGGACGCTTTGAAGGCGGTGAACGAAGAAGACATCCTCTCCCATTTCCCTAGACGCTACGTGGGGCTTCTTTCGTGCGATCTGAGCCTACCGCCTTCCGACGGGAAAAGGATGACCGTCCAGGGACGGCCGTCTTCTTTGGTCTCGCTCCGCTACGGCCAGCTCATCCGTTTCAGGATCACGGACCGGAAAGGGGAATCCATCGCCGCGATGATTTTCTCCCAACCGTTCTACAGGAACATTTTGAAACAGAGCGAGGAGTATTTCTTCTTCGGGACCTACCGGGCGAAGCAGAAGTGCTTCATGGTTTCTTCGGCGGTCAGGACGTCGAATCCGCTCGTGGCGAACCCGTACATGCCGTATTATTCCTTGCCCGCGAAGGTCTCGCAGTCGGCGTTCTACGCGTACGTCCTAGAAATCCTGCAGAACCGGGGAGAATACATCCTCGAAGTCGTCCCGAAGGCGTACCGGGAGAAATACCGGCTCGAGCCGCGCCTCGAGGCCTATAGGGACGTCCACGTCCCGCGTTCGGAAGAGACGGTCAAGAGGGGACTCCGCGTCTTCAAGTACGAGGAGGCGCTTTCGTACTGCCTCTATTCGCTCGAACAGAAGAAAAAGGCGTCCCTGCTCAAGAAAAGGAAGATGAATCCGATCGACCGGGAAAAGATCAACGCGTTCGTGAAGAACCTGCCGTACCGTCTGACGCAGGACCAGCTCGAGGCCGTCCGGGAAATCGTTACGGACATGGATTCCCCGAAGGTCATGAACCGCCTGCTCGAAGGGGACGTCGGAACCGGAAAAACCATCGTCGCTTTCATCGCGATGTACGGGAACTATATGCGCGGGGGACAGAGCGTCTTGCTCGCTCCGACGCTGACCCTGGCCGAGCAGCACTACCGCAAGGCCTTGTCCGCCTTCAAGGACTATCCCGTGAAGATCGTCCTTTTGGACAATTCCCTGAAGCCTTCCGAACAGAAAAAGGTGCTTTCGCAGATCGAAAGCGGGGAAGCGGACATGGTCGTCGGAACCCATTCGTCGTTCTCCGATTCGGTCGTCTATAAGAACCTGACCTTCGCGGTCGAGGACGAGCAGCACAAGTTCGGCGTCGCCCAGCGCGGGAAGCTCGCCGAAAAAGGGGAAGGAGTCGACGTGCTGAGCATGTCGGCCACCCCGATCCCGCGCACGATGGCCCTGATGATTCATTCGGAGATGGAAGTCTCCGTTTTAAAGCAGTTCCCATCCGAGGAGCGCAGGGTCGAGACCCGGGTCGTTCAACAGGACGACCCTCTGATCGATAAGGCAGTGAAAAGGGCCCTCGAAGTGAAGAGGCAGGTCTTCGTGGTCGCTCCGAAGATCGACGATCAGGAAGGGAAGTCTTCCCGCCTTTCCTCGAAAGCGGTGTATGACGAATTCAGGGGGAAGTACGGGGAAGAGAACGTCGCGTTTTTAAACGGGCGGATGAAGAAGGAAAGCCAGAAACAGGTCATCGAAGACTTCCGGACCGGGAAGAAACTGATCCTCGTCTCGACCTCGGTCATCGAGGTCGGCGTGGACGTTTCGTCCGCTTCCTTGATGATCGTGATGGAGGCGAACTATTTCGGACTGGCCTCCTTGCACCAGCTCCGGGGACGGATCGGCCGGAACGGGGAAGGCGCGCTCGCGATCTTCGTCTACGGCGGGGACGACCCCGAGGCGAAGGAGAAGCTCGACTACCTCGCGTCCCATTCTTCCGGGGAGGACGTGGCCCTCTACGATCTGAGACACCGCGGGGGCGGGGATTTCGCCTCGGACCGCCAGTCGGGCGAATCGATCCTCCGCGTCGCGAATTTCGTGGACGATTCGAACGTGTTCTTCTACGCCAAAAAGGACGCCGAAGAAATTTTGAACAATCCGCAGGATCCGGAGAACGCTTCCTTCATTACTTACGTATCCCATCTAATCGGCGAGAAAGTTTAATATTTGTCTTTCTCTGTTCTTATTCTTGTTTTTCATTAAAATGTTGATAGCTTATGTCTTTTTTCGTCTGGGCTAAGTGATATACTGATAACGGCGAATTACGCCTAAAGAATAAGGAGAAAAATATGGCAGAAAAAAAGTACGTCTATCTGTTCAAAGACGCTGCTGAAGCCCACCTCGGGAAGGAAATCCTCGGCGGCAAAGGCTTCGGTCTGGCAGATATGACAGCCGCAGGCTTGCCGATTCCGGAAGGATTCACTATTTCCACGGAAGCGTGCACGCTCTACTACGAATCCGGCAAGAAGATTCCGGAATTCGTCATGAAGCAGATTTTCGACGCTTTAAAGTCCGTTGAGAAAGAGACCGGAAAAGAATTCGGCGGAGACGATCCGCTGCTCGTCTCGGTCCGTTCCGGCGCCCGTGTCTCCATGCCGGGTATGATGGATACCATCCTGAACCTCGGCTTAAACGACGTCACCGTCGAAGCTCTGGCCCGCAAGACCGGCAATCCGAGATTCGCGTACGACTCCTATCGCCGTTTCATCCTGATGTTCACGAACATTGCCAAAGGATGGCCGAGAACCGATATGGACAAGATGCTCGACGACCTCAAGAAGGAAAAAGGATACAAGTTCGACTACGAGGTCAAGGTCGACGAACTCAAGGATCTCGTCAAGAGATACAAGGAATACTACAAGGGTGTCTTCCACGAAGACTTCCCGACCGATCCGAAGCAGCAGCTGGCCACGGCCATCGGCGCGGTCTTCGAATCTTGGGACAACCCGAGAGCCAACGTCTACCGTAAGATGAACGGCATCCCGTACGAATGGGGTACCGCCGTCAACGTCCAGAGAATGGTCTTCGGCAACATGGGCGACCGTTCCGGAACGGGTGTCGCTTTCTCCAGAAACCCGTCCACCGGCGAGAACAAGATCTACGCCGAATTCTTACAGAACGCCCAGGGCGAGGATGTCGTCTCCGGCGTCCGCACTCCGTTAAAGGCCGAAGCTTTCCAGAAGCTGATGCCGGAAGTGTTCGAACAGTTTACCAAGACGATCAAGATGATGGAACACCATCGTCACGATATGCAGGATATGGAATACACCGTCGAGGAAGGGAAGCTCTACTTCTTACAGACCAGAGACGGCAAGAGAACCGCTGCGGCCGCTCTCAAGATTGCCTGCGACCTCGTTGACGAAGGCGAAATCGACGAGAAGGAAGCCTGCCTGCGCGTCGAGCCGAAACAGCTCAACGATTTGCTGCACCCGACCTTCGATCCGGACGATCTTAAGAAACACAAGCCGTTCGTCACCGGTTTACCGGCCTCTCCGGGCGCGGGTACCGGCCACCTCGTCTTCACGGCCGACGAAGCGAAGGCCTGGAAGGATAAAGGCATCAAGGTCATCATGGCCCGTGCCGAAACCTCTCCGGAAGACATCATCGGCATGGTCAACGCGGAAGCGATTCTCACTTCCCGCGGCGGTATGACCTCCCACGCGGCCGTCGTTGCCCGTTCGATGGGTAAGTGCTGCGTTGCCGGCGCCGGCGATGCGCTCATCGACGAAGACAAGAAGACGCTCACTGTCGGCGACAAGGTCTTCCACGAAGGAGACGTCATCTCCGTCGACGGAACGACCGGCAATGTCTATGAAGGCGAAATCAAGATGATCGAAGCTTCGACCTCTGGTGATTTCGGAAGACTCATGGGCTGGGCCGATAAGTACAGAAGACTGAAGGTCAGAGTCAACGCCAACACTCCGGATGACGCCCACAACGGAGTCGCCTTTGGAGCCGAAGGTATTGGTCTCTGCCGTACCGAACGTATGTTCTTCGCTCCGGAGAGAATTCTCCACATGCGCGCGATGATTCTCTCGGATACGACCGAAAACCGCGTCAAGGAACTCGAGATCTTACGTCCTTACCTCGAAAGTGACTTCTACAACATGTACACCTCCAACAAGGGTGACAAGGACTGGAACGTCTGCATCCGTCTGCTCGATCCGCCTCTGCACGAATTCCTGCCGTCCGTCGACGACAAGGCGACCATCGCCGAACTCGCCAAGGACTTAGGCATCTCCGAACAGAAGATTGTCGACAAGATCAACCAGCTCCATCAGGCCAACCCGATGATGGGCTTCCGCGGAGTTCGTCTCTGCGTCGCCTATCCGGAAATCTACGCGACTCTCGCCAAGGCCATCGCCCAGGCGGCCATCCGCGCTTCCAAGGACCTCGGCTATGACGTTCCGATGGAAATCATGATTCCGTTAACCGGCGAACTGAAGGAATTCCACTTCGCCAAGACGGTCGTCGACAAGGCGGTCAAGGAAGCCTTCGACGAAGCGGGCAAGACCCTGGTCTACCACGTCGGTACCATGATTGAAATCCCGAGAGGCGCCTTACAGGCCGGGAACTTAGCCAAGGAAGCCGAGTTCTTCTCCTTCGGCACCAACGATCTCACGCAGCTCACCATGGGCTTCTCGAGAGACGATGCCGGACAGTTCCTGAACTACTACTACGATCGCAAGATCTACGAATTCGATCCGTTCCAGACCATCGATGTCGAAG
>CAYUFI010000060.1:0-6488 GCA_964444175.1 uncultured Clostridiaceae bacterium
TCATTCCCAAAGTCATCTTCCGCATGCCTGCGTAAGAAGACCAGGAGACCTCATCAGTCTCTGCCACAGACGGCAACTCTATTGTAAGTTGCCGCATATCCCATGGGATATGCCTATGGCAGTGACCAAGGAATCATCCTGGTACTAATCATATGAAAAAGTGCCCGGAGGACGGTCTCCGGACACTCGGTTCTAGGGATCAATGAGACTACTTCGTACCGAAGATGCGGTCTCCGGCATCGCCGAGACCCGGCAGGATGTAGCCGTTCTCGTTGAGCTTCTCGTCCTTGGCGGCGAGGTAGATGTGGACGTCCGGGAATTCCTTCTCGACGGCGTCGATGCCCTGCTGCACGCCAACTAAGCACATCAGACGGATGTTGTTGGAGTAGTTCCGCTTCTTGATGGCGCGGATGGCGTCGCAGGCGGAGCCGCCGGTCGCGAGCATCGGATCGATGACGCAGACGAGCGGATCCTTGACTTCCGGAAGCTTGAAATAGTATTCGTGCGGTTCGAGGGTCTTCTCGTCGCGGTAGATGCCGATGTGGCCCACGCGGGCGGTCGGAATCATGTTGCGCACGCCGTCGACCATGCCGATGCCGGCGCGGAGGATCGGAGCGAGGACGATCTTCTTCTCCAGCTTGGTCTTCGGGAGACTGACGCCGGTCGGGGTCGTGATGATCTCGTCGGATTCGTAGGTAGGAACGTCCTTGAAAACTTCGAAGGTCATGAGCGAAGCGATCTCTTCGAGCGCTTCCCGGAATTCCTTCGCCTTCGTGCGTTCGTCGCGCATGATGTCTAACTTCACGTCGATTAACGGATGATGGATGACTGTCAGCATAAGTTTTTCTTCTCTTCCCCTTTCGTAAGAATTATAGTCGCTTTCCTTTCCCGCACAAAGCGGAATTTTGGGCGAAACGGGTCGCTTTTACAGGGCTTGGAAACTTTTTCCTTTTCCTAGGGAAAGCCGGGTGCCCGGAATGCTATACTTTTTAAGGTTAAGAAAGAACAGGACTATGCCGATTGATTTCAAGAACGATTTGAACGCCCAGCAGTATCTCGCCGCCACGAGCGACGCGAGGCATCTGCGCATCATCGCCGGGGCCGGTACGGGGAAGACGAGGACATTGACCTACCGCCTGGCGTATTTACTCACTAGGGGAGACATTTACCCGAGCCAGATCGTCGCGATCACCTTCACGAACAAGGCCGCGAACGAGATGAAGGACCGCACGAGGAAGATCCTCGAGGACAACGGGATGAACGTGGGCGGAACGCCCTTGATCTGCACGTTCCACTCCTTCTGCGTCCGTTTCCTGCGCCAGGAGCTGGTGCGCCATTTTAAGGGATTCACGAATTCCTTCGCGATCGCTGACGATCTCGACCAGAAGGCCGTCTACAAGAAGGCCGCCGCGGCCGTGACCGGCGGACGGGTCCTTTCGGCCGCCAACATGAAAGGCGCCATCGAGATCATCTCGAACTACAAGACCAAGGGTCTTTCCCCGATGGAACTCCCCGACCACATGCTCGCCGACGCCAAGTACAGTATCAGCATCAAGCAGCTCTACGCCAAGTACCAGGAACTGCTCGCCCAGAACAACCTCGTCGATTTCGACGATTTACTGATGTTCACCCGCGACATCATGGAAAAGGATCCCGACTGCGCGAAGCACTGGCAGAACCGCTACAAGGCCTTCATGGTCGACGAGTTCCAAGACACGAACCTGCTGCAGTACGAGCTCGTGAAGCTTTTCATGAATTCGGAAACCGGGCTCTCCGTCGTTGGGGATCCGGACCAGACGATTTACACCTGGAGAGGCGCCGACAGCCGCATCATCCAGACGATGCTGGGCGAAGATTTCAAGGACCTCGTCACGATCACGCTCGACAAGAACTACCGTTCGACGCAGGCCATCCTCGATAAGGCGAACGTCCTGATCAAGAAGAATCGGAACCGCATCGATAAGAGCTTAGTCGCCGCAAGCGGGGTTAAAGGCGACGCGGTCGATTTCGTCAATTCCTACGACAGCACCGAGGACGCCCAGACGGTCGCCCTGCGCATTTCCTCGTTCCATACGGCCAAGCAGATTCCGTATTCGGACATGGCGATCATCATCCGCTCGAATTACCAGTCCCGCGCGTTCGAAACGATGTTCTCCCGCATGAAGATCCCGTACCGCCTTTACGACGCGGTCGGCTTCTACGAACGTCAGGAAGTCAAGGCCGGACTGGCCTATCTGCGGCTTTTAATCAATACCGGGGATTCGGTCTCCTTTGAAAAAGTCCTGCAGTATCCGACCCGTTCGATCGGGGACAAGACGCTCGATGCGCTCTATCAGGCGGCGAACGAAGCGCAGATGCCGGTTTTCGAGTACGTTTTGAACAACACGGAGAACCTGCCGGTCGGAGGAAAGGCCAATCTCGGCCTGAAGTCGCTGGCGGCGAACTACCGGAGCTGCCTCGATGAACTCGACGCGGCGACGACTCCTTCCCAGATGTGCGACGCGATCACGAACTATTTCGAGTCGACCGGGCTTTTCAACTGCGTCCGCAAGATGGATCAGGACGACGCGAACAAGCGCGGGGACGACAACGAGAACGACCGCGAGAACAACCTCAAGGAACTCGTCACGGACTTCAAGGGCTACCTCGAGTCCGCCGTCGCCCATCCGGAAGAGGACAACGATCCGTCTCTGAACGGGTTCTTAATCAACGTCGCGCTCGTTTCAGCCCAGGACGACGAAGGGGACGTTAGGAGCGACAAGGTCAACATCATGACCGCGCACGTCTCCAAGGGACTCGAGTTCCCGGTCGTCTTCGTCGACGGGCTCGTCGAAGGGATCTTCCCGACGACGCACGCTCTGAACGCCGGAACCGGCGAAGCGATCGAGGAGGAACGCCGTCTTCTTTTCGTCGCTTTGACCCGCGCCAAGGAACATCTGACCGTCACGACCTATGCCGGGACGCGCTTCGGGAACGAAGCGAACGTCCCGTCCGAATTCCTGAAGGAAATCGGGTTCACCGTCAAGAGCCAGGAACGCGGCGCCCTCTATTCGATGCGGAGCGACCACAATTCCTACAGGGCGAGGAACAAAGGCTACAATTCGCAGTATAACGGCACGTACCGCCGCGTCGGTTCGCTCGGTCTTCCTTCCGAGCCGGACGCGAATGACTACGGGGAATTCACCTTCGGGGGAATGAAAAAACCGCGCGATATCGTGCGTGCGTCCGCGCCTGCTGCGTCTATAACGAATGATGTAAAATATGCTGTCGGCGACAAAGTCGCCCACGCCAGTTTCGGCGTCGGGAAAGTCATCGCCGTGCACGGGAACAAGATCGACGTCCAGTTCGCCGACGAAATCGGAACGAAGACGCTGATCATCGGGTTCAAGGCTTTCAAGAAGATTTCCTAATAAGGGGAGGACGGATGTATGGCAGAAGATCAGGATCGGAAAAGGGTGCAGGAATTAACGGATTTACTGAACCGCTACAATTACGAATATTACGTTCTGAACCAGTCGTCGGTCAGCGACCAGGAGTTCGACCGCCTCATGGAGGAACTGCAGCAGATCGAGGCGAGACGCCCGGACCTGCGCTCGAAGCTCTCTCCGACTAGCCGCGTCGGAGGCATGGTCCAGTCCGGCTTTAAGAAGGTCATCCACAAGACGATGATGATTTCCCTCGGGGACGTCTTCAATCTCGACGAGGTTGCGCATTTCGACGAGGCCTGCTCGAAAGGGACGGGGATTTCCGATTTGGAATATTCCGCCGAGGCGAAGATTGACGGACTCTCCTGCGCATTGATTTACGAAAACGGCGAACTCGTCCAGGCCGCCACCAGAGGCGACGGCATCGAAGGAGAGGACGTCACGATGAACGCTTTGACCATTCCGACCATCCCGACGCACATCGCGGATAAGAGGCATCTAGAGGTCCGCGGGGAAGTCTATATGTCGAAAGCGACTTTGAAGCGCCTGAACGAACAGCGCGAAAAGGCCGGGGAACCGCTTTTCGCGAACGCGAGAAATGCCGCGGCGGGTTCTTTGCGCCAGCTCGATCCGAAAATCACTGCGTCGAGACACCTCGACGCCTGGTGGTATTACCTGCAGAACGCCGAGGAACTGGGCTTCACGAAGCATTCCGATTCGCTCGATTATCTGAAGACTCTGGGCTTCGCGGTCTTGCCGGAACGGAGGGTCGTAAAAGGCATCAAGGGCATCATGGGCTTCGTCGAGGAATACCAGCAGAAACGCCCGACTCTTTCTTACGACATCGACGGGCTGGTCTTCAAAGTGAACCAGCTTTCCCTGCATAACGTCCTCGGATACACGATGAAGACGCCGAAATGGGCGATTGCCTACAAGTTCCCGCCGGAAGAGGCGGTGACCAAGCTCACGAACATCGTCCTGACCGTCGGAAGGACGGGAAGGGTGACGCCGAACGCGGTGCTCGAACCGGTCCGCGTGGCCGGGTCCTTGATCGCCCGCGCGACGCTGAACAACGAGGATTTCATCAAGAATCTAGATATCCGCATCGGGGATTACGTCGCCCTGCACAAGGCCGGGGACGTCATTCCGGAAGTGGCGAGGGTCATTAAGGAACGCCGGGATCCGAACTCGGTCCCGTACGAATTCCCGAAGACCTGCCCGTACTGCGGGACGGAACTGGTCAAGTCCGAATCGGACATCCAGCACCGCTGCCCGAACGACGACTGCCCGTCGAGAAGGATCAACAAGCTCATCTGGTTCGCTTCCGACGGAGGTATGGACATCGACGGGCTCGGAGAAAAGCTCGTGGAGGACCTGTTCAACGAGAAACTGGTCCTGAATTACGCGGATTTCTACCATCTGAAAGAACATAAGGAAGAACTGATGCTCCTCGACGGATTCGGGGAGAAGACGTTCACGTCTTTAATGGCGGCCATCGAGAAATCGAAAGGGAACACCGTCGAGATGCTGATTGCCGGTCTGGGAATCCCGCTCGTCGGGAAGAAGACGGCCCGCATTCTTGCTCAGAACTATAAGAACCTTGACGCTCTGATGGCGAGTTCGGAAGAGGAACTCGTCGGACTGAGCGACGTCGGGGAAAAGACCGCGAAGGTGATTCTCGACTGGTTCACGCACGAAGAGAACAAGAAACAGATCGAGGAACTTCGCGCCGTGGGGGTGAATTTCAACTGCCTAACCGTGACGGATACCAATCACGCGGAGAAGAATTTCTTCACGGGGAAGAAGTTCGTCCTGACCGGGACGCTGAGCTTCTCCGGACGTAAGGAGATGACCGAACGGATCGAGGCTTTGGGAGGGATTTCCTCCTCCTCGGTCTCGAAAGCGACGGATCTCGTGATCGTCGGGACGGATCCGGGCTCTAAATTCACCAAAGCGCAGCAGCTAGGTATTAGAATAGTTCAGGAAGACGAATTGAAACAGTTGTTGGAAGAAGCCGAAGGAGGTAAACAAGAATGATTAAAGTTACCGGGGACGTGATCGACACCTGCGCGGACAACCTGATGTTCCGCATCACGCCCGAAGAGAAACAGACGACACTCGACGAGTTCGGCGCGATTCTGTCCCAGATGTCCCTCATCGGGAAAATCAAAGGAATCGACGAAGCGGAACCGATGACGTTCCCCGTCGCGGACGTGCATTACGTCTTAAGGGACGACGATCCGGTTCAGCCGATGGATGTCAAGGAAGAACTCGCGATGGTTCCCTCGCGCTTAGGAAACCAGGTCAAGCTGCCGAAGGTCGTCGGCGGGCTCGATCAGCAGGACGATCAGTAAGGAGAAAAGGACATGGGTTATTTAAACGGCACGATCCTGGATCTGCACAAGGCTCTCGTCGAGAAGAAGGTCACGCCTTCCGAACTCGTCGAGGAAGCCATCGCTGCGGTCGAAAAGGACGATACGAATTCCTACGAGGCACTCGATTTCGAAGGGGCGAGAAAAGCCGCTGCGGAAATGACGGAAATCGGGGAAGACGAGATCCTTAAAGGCATCCCCTATTTCGCTAAAGACAACTATTCCACCAAGGGCATCGAGACCACGGCGTCCTCGAACGTCCTGAACGGATACGTCCCGACGTTCGACGCGGAAGTGATTGCCCGCCTGAAGAAGAGCGGAGCGATTCTTTTAGGCAAGACGACGATGGACGAACTCGCCATGGGCGGCACCGGTCTTTCCGGACATAAGGGCTCGACGAAGAACTGCTACGATCCCGAACGCATCATCGGCGGTTCTTCCTGCGGCAGCTGCAACGTGGTCGCGGAAGGAATCGTTCCTTTCTCGCTCGGTTCGGATACGGGCGACTCGGTCCGCAAGCCGGCCGGATACGGCGGCGTCTATGGACTGAAACCGACCTGGTCGAGAATTTCCCGTTTCGGCCTGTTCCCGTTCGCCTGCTCGCTCGACGCGGTCGGATATTTCACCCGCTCGGTCGAGGACATGGCGGTTCTGACGAACGTTTTGGCCGGCCAGGACGACAAGGACATGT
>CAYUFI010000061.1:0-6125 GCA_964444175.1 uncultured Clostridiaceae bacterium
GCTAATAATATAGCGTAAATAAGTCTGATTTTAAAGTGGCTGCGTCAACGCAGTCCCTTTGCCATGGCAAAAGAGACTTGGGCCATAACTCATCATATTCCTTCATTTATTGCTTGACTTCGCTTATCTAATTTTCGAATCTGGTTTTCGTCAAAAGAAATGGAAACCTTCCAGAATTTCTTCTTCAAAAGGTTTCCCCGTTTAAGAAAAGGCGGATTCACAGAGAATCCGCCGGATACAGATCGGATAAATCGGAAGTGTTAGACGCCCGAATACGCGGAGAAGCCTCCGTCGATCGGAAGGACGACGCCCGTGATGAACGAAGACGCCTTGTCCGAGACAAAGAACAGGAATCCGCCGACGAGCTCCTCGAGCTTTCCGAAGCGTTCCATCGGAGTGTTCCGCAGAATCTTCGCCGTACGGGCGGTCGGAGTTCCGTCCAGGTTGTAGAGCAGAGCCTGGTTCTGGGCGGTGACTAAGAAGCCAGGAGCGACCGCGTTGACACGGATGTTCATCTTGGAGAAGTAGACCGCGAGCCACTTGGTCAGGTTCGAGACGCCGGCCTTCGCGGCGGAATACGCCGGGATCTTGGTGAGCGGGGTGAACGCGTTCATCGAAGAGATGTTGATAATGTTGCCCTTCTTCGCCTTGATCATGTCGGCGGCGAACACCTGGGTCGGAAGCAGCGTTCCGAGGATGTTCAGGTTGAAGACGAACTGGATGCCCGAATCTTCGAGCCCGAAGAAGGACTTGGTTCCTTCGTCGAGATCGTGTTCGGAAGCGAACTCGTTATCGGTCGTCGCGCGCGGATTGTTTCCGCCGGCGCCGTTGATGAGGATGTCGCACGGTCCGAAATCGTTCAGGATGCGCTTGTGAGTCTCTTCGAGGGCGGCGCGGTCGAGAACGTTGCAGCCGTAGCCTTTGGCGATGTAGCCTTCCTTAACGATCTCGTCGGCCTTTTCCTGGGCCTTCTCTTCGCGTAAGTCGAGCAGGGCGACCTTCGCTCCGCAGGCGGCCAGAGCGCTGGCCAGCGTGGAGCAGATGAATCCGCCCGCTCCGGTGACGACGGCGACCTTTCCTTTCAGATCGACATCAAACGGCAATTCTTCCTTTTTCATGATGTTTTTCCTCTTTTCCTTTTATTTCTTCGAACGGAGGTTTCTCTCCGCCATTTCGAACAGACCATTGATATACGTGCAGCCCAGGGCGCGATCGTATAAGCCGTAACCCGGTTTCTGGTCTTCGCCCCAGATGTTTCTTCCGTGGTCCGGACGGACGTAGCCGTCAAAGCCGTTTTCGACGAGCGCCTCGACGATTCCGCCCATGTCGAGCGAACCCTGGCAGGTCTCGTTGCCGGCTTCGATGAACGAACCTTCGTCGTCGAGCCACTTGACGTTGCGCAGATGCGCGAAGTGAATTCTGCCTTCTTTGGCATACTTGGCCGCCATCTTCACGACGTCGTTCTTCTTACTTTCGCCTAAGGAACCGACGCAGAGGGTGAGGCCGTTGCGTTTCGACGGGACGGCCGCGAACAGGCGGTCGAGGTCCTCTTCGGTCGAGACGATGCGCGGCAGACCGAACACGTCCCACGGCGGATCGTCCGGATGCACCGCCATGTTGACGTCGCATTCCTCGCAGACCGGAATGATTTTCTTTAAGAAGTAGACGAAGTTATTGAATAAGTCCTCGTGCGAGACCGACTTGTACTCGTTCAGGAGTCCCTGCAGTTCGTCCGGGGAATAGGATTCGTCCCAGCCCGGCAGATGCAGGTTCTTCGGATCGATCTTCGCGAAGTCCGCGGCCGAATACGAGAGGGCGGTCGAACCATCGGGATTCTTCGTGCGCAGTTCGGTGCGCAGCCAGTCGAAGACCGGCATGAAGTTGTAGCAGACGCACTTGACGCCGTATTTGGCGACGGTGCGGATGTTCCGAATGTAGACGTCGATATAGTGGTCGCGGGTCGGCTTTCCGAGCTTGATGTCCTCGACCACCGGGATCGACTCGATGACTTCCATCGCGAGACCGTTCCGATCGCAGAGTTCCTTTAATCTCTTCACGGATTCTTCCGGCCAAACTTCCCCGGCTTTGACGTCGTAGACCGACGTGACGACTCCGGACATGTTCGGAATCTGGCGGATGAAGCTTAACGGGATTGAATCTTTTTCGCCATACCAGCGGAATGTCAGTTTCATAAAAGATTTCTCCTTATTCGTACGACTTCAGTATAAAAGGGCTTTCCGCTCCGTTAAATTGCATGTCTGACGAAACGGATTGCACTTTCTTCTTTCCCGGAGGAAAACACCATCGGCGGAGCCGGAAAGCCAAAGAATGCAAACCTTTAGAAAGAGTTCCGCAATCCAATGAAAGCCCTTTTTCCTCTATAGTAGAGTACAGAAGTATAAGAAAAAGGAGAAATAGCCATGAGAACCGTTTATCCGCTCAACGAGAACTGGAAGTTCGTTAAGAAGGAAGAAAGCCTGGATTCGGCGAGGAAGGAAGAAGGGGAAAACGTCACTGTCCCGTTCACCTGGAACGCGAAGGACGGGCAGGACGGGAAAAACGACTACGTCCGCGGCGCCTTCTGGTTCCTGAAGGAAACCGAGCGTCCGGAACTGAAGGAAGGCCAGGAACTCTGGCTCGAATTCAGGGGCGTGAACTCCTCTGCGGAAGTCTATGTGAACTCGAAGAAGGTCGGCGCCCACGATGGCGGCTACAGCGCCTTCCGTTTCAACGTCACTTCCGAAATGAAGGAAGGGATGAACGAGATCGCGGTCCTCGTCGACAATAAGCCGAACGAACGGGTCTATCCGCAGACGGCGGATTTCACCTTCTACGGAGGCATCTACCGCGACGTGAACCTCATCCGGGTCGAGAAAAACCATTTCGAACTGGGCTATTTCGGAACTCCGGGCATCAAATGCGATACGTCCGTAGAAGGAAAGGACGGCGTCCTTACCGTTTCGGCGTGGGAAAAGCTTCCGGAAAATACGGAAATCTCCGTTTTCAATAAAGACGGGAACAAGGTCGCTTCCGGAAAAGGAAACGAAAAGATTGTCATTCAAGACGTCCACCTCTGGAACGGGGTCAAAGATCCGTACTTATACGAAGTGAAGGCGCAGGCGCGCGACGGGGAGAATGTCTCCGACGAAGTCGATGCGAAGATCGGCTTCCGCTCCTTCGAAGTGAATCCGAGAAAGGGATTCTATCTCAACGGGAAGGCTTATCCTCTCCACGGCGTCGCCAAGCATCAGGACCGCCTCGGAGTCGGGAACGCCGTCACGAAGGACATGATGAAGGAAGACGCCCTTCTGATCCGGGAAGTCGGGGCGACCACGGTCCGTCTGGCCCATTACCAGCACGACGACTACACGTATTCGTGCATGGACGAGCTCGGCATCGTCGTCTGGAGCGAAATCCCATACATTTCCCGCCACATGCAGGGCGGGCGCGACAACGCAATTTCCCAGATGAAGGAACTGATCGTCCAGACGTACAACCATCCTTCGATCGTCTGCCGCGGGCTCTCGAACGAAATCACGATGAAGCCGTCCAAAGGCAAGACCAAGGCCCATAAAGAACTGAAGGCGCTCGTGAAGAAGATGGATCCGTCCCGCTTCACGGTCATGGCGAACTTCGCGATGATGACGGCCTGCAATCCGTTCTGCCACCTGCCGGACGCGACGAGCATGAACTTCTACCACGGCTGGTACACGCCGTTCACCTGGCTCAACGGTTTCCGTCTCTCGTTCTTCCACCTGCTCTTCCCGCATAAGCCCCTCGGTTTCTCCGAATACGGAGCCGACGGCATGCCGAACCTGCATTCGGAACATCCCAAACGCGGAGACGACACGGAGGAATACCAGTATCTCTGCCTCTACAAGATTTATAAATCCCTCGAAAAGCGTCCTTATTTATGGGCGACCCACCTGTGGAACATGTTCGACTTCGGAGCCGACGGCCGCAACGTTGGCGGCGTCCCGGGCCAGAACCACAAGGGTCTGATCACTTTCGACCGCAAGACGAAGAAAGACTCTTTCTACCTCTATAAAGGATTCTGGTCCGACGAGCCGTTCGTCCACATCGCATCCAAGCGTTTTAAAAACCGCTGCGCCGACTCGATCATGATCTACGTCATGAGCAACCAGGACGAAGTCGAGCTTTTCGTCAACGGAAAGTCCGCCGGGGTTCAGAAAGGGCACAAGGTCCTCTTCGGATTCAAAGTCCCTCTCACCGGGGATCTGAAAGTCGAAGCCCGTTCGGGAGACTGCCTCGATTCCGCCGAATTCCGCAAGGTTTCCTCGCCGGATCCGTCCTATAAGCTCTCTACGAAGTCCAACAACGCCTCCTGGGAAAAGTAAGTCTTTCCTCGGTTTTTCTGAAAAAATCTTGTTTTTTTCAGAAATTGTTAGCGTCCTTTGGTTTTTTCCATTTTTTGATAGTACACTAGTGTTGTCTAAGGTAGTTCTCCCTAACGAGTGACGGAAAGGCTGAAAAGAAAAAATGGACAAGACGTTTTCTGCCACAGGGGTCTCGGTCGTCACCGACTCGATCGCGCTGATCCTTCTGGTGTTCACCCTGATCAATTCCCACGGCAAACGGAAAATCGCCTCGCGGGACTGGCTGATCCTCCGCGCCATGTTCTACGTCATCATGATTCTCTGCGTGGCCGATCCGTTCACGTTCTATTTAAACAAGGTTTCTTTCGCGGGCGCGTACGTTGTCGATCTGATTCTGAACAGCATCCTCTTCTGGGGAATCTCGACGTTCGCCGGCCTCTGGGCCCAGTTCGTCTATCTCCGCGCGTACGGGGAGGAACATTATCTCTCGCACCGGCATATCCTGATCTATATTTCCCTGCTTTCGTTCGCAATGGATCTCCTGATCTTCGCAAATTTATTTTATCCGGTCATTTTCCGCATCGATCCGGAAACGCTGGAATATCAGAGGGTTCTGCCCGGATTCATCGCAGTCTACGCCGGATGCTACGCGTACATGGGCGCGGGCGTTTTCGTATCGGACAGAAAGAAGACCAAGAGATGGCAGTATCTTTTAGGTACGGCAATCTTCTTCGTCTTGCCGGTGTCCTGCGCGGGAATCATCCAGTTCTTCTTCGAAGGGCTGTCCCTTGTGCAGATCGGAGCGGCCATCTCCTTAATCACCGCCTACTTCTACATCCAGGACGAACGTTCGTTCCTCGATCCTCTCTCGGGCGTGTTCAACCACCTCTACATGAACCAGTTCCTTCGCAAGAACCTCAGCGAAGGCAGGGAACAGCTCGGCGGAATCATGATCGACATCGACCGGTTCAAATCCATCAACGACCGCTTCGGGCATCTCGAAGGGGATAAGGCCATTTCCGAAACCGGAGAGCTTTTAAGAAGCGCGACCCAGTGGAACGAGATCTGCTTCCGTTTCGCCGGGGACGAGTTCTGCGTCCTCACGACCGGGCACAGCGAAGAAGAAGTGAAAGAACTGATCGCCCGGCTCGACAAAACCCTTCAGGAATATAACGCGAAGAAAGAAAAGCCGTACGCGCTTTCTTTCTCGATGGGCTACACCATGGGCGTCAAAGGCGACACGGTCGACTCGTTCATTTCCCGCATGGATCAGGAAATGTACAAAGTGAAGAAAGCCCGGAAACAGGAAGAGGCGGATCCGCGCTGATTCCGTCTGTTTTTTAACGGAAATCTCGTTTTATGAACGATAAGAAACCGGTATTCGATTCGTATCTCGATAAAAAGGAATATCTGCCTCTCTGGGTCGGGAGCAAGAAGCTTCCTTTATGCATGTATTTAGCGTGCTCCGTCCTCTTCCTCGTCTCGGCGGTCCTGTTCGTGATGCAGATCGATTTTGAAACATCCTCTTTCCGCTCTTCCCTCTGGATCCTCTATCTGGTCCTCTGCGTCCTCTCCTTGGCCGGCATGGGATTCGGGGCGTACATCTATTTCGAAAGAGGCGGGGTCTTCGTCCGCGGGACCGTACGGATCTATCAGGACGGGGATGTGCTGAAGATCGAGTTCTCCGATAAGGACGTCCGTTCGAAGAAAGTGATTCAGGTCAAAGTCAAAAGGCATGTGAAAAACCACCTCTATCTAGAGGAAAGCACGAGTAACTACGTGTTCCTT
>CAYUFI010000062.1:0-835 GCA_964444175.1 uncultured Clostridiaceae bacterium
CCCGGTCGAAGCCGTCGCGATGCAGGCGAAGATCGCCCACCGCATGGAGGAATTCCTCGACTACACCAAGCTCGCCCGCGAAGCCTACGACCATTCGAACCAGACCATGAACGACGCCATGGCGAACGCCGTCGCCGACACCGCGATTCTCTTGGGAGCGAAGCTCATCGTCTGCTTCTCGGAGACCGGAGCCACGGCCAAGCGTCTTTCCAAGTGCCGCCCGATTTGCCCGATCATCGACGTTTCCAACAACCGCGCCGCCTGCACCGACGCGATGATGGGATTCGGCGCCTATCCGAAACTCGTCAAGCACGTCCCGCAGTTCATCGAAGACATGGAAGCCATCGCGCTGCACATCGCCAAGGAACTCAAGGTTCCGGAGGGTTACATTCTCATCACCGGAGGGACTCCGGTCGGCGCTGGTCGCACGAACTTCATGAAAGTGGTAAAATACGGGAACAAAGGAAAGGTTGATCTCGATTAATCCATTATGATTTACGGCGCCATTGATTTAGGCGGAACCAACATCCGCGTAGCCTTCATCGATTCCTCTCTGAAGATTCTCGACTCGGTCCGCGAGCCGAGCGTCAAAGGCAACAAGGAGGCCCTGCTCCTGCAGATCGTCCGTCTTCTGAAGACGTTGATGGACCGCCACCCGGAATGCGGCGTGAAATACGTCGGCATCTCCGCGGCGGGCTTCTTCGAGAACGGCATCATCAAGCTGTCCCCGAACCTCTACATCAAGGACTTCGATTTGATTTCCGGCCTGAAAATGGCGTTCCCCGCTCTTTCTTTCCGCGCCGCCAACGACGCGAACTGCTCCGCTCTGATCGAA
>CAYUFI010000062.1:845-5795 GCA_964444175.1 uncultured Clostridiaceae bacterium
GACATGTTCGAGGAGGTGAAGGATGCGGCGCCCAACGGCACGACCGTCGAGAAGCTGAGCGTTCAGCTAACATTCGTTATGACTGGCCTCATGAGCACGCTGCAGTTCCAGCCATCGCTCGATCCTGACGCTCTGATCGAAGCGCTCGAAGGCGCCGGATAACAGTATTCGTCCGTGTATTTCATCACGGTCTCGACCGGCATCGGCGTCGGGCTTGTCGTCGATAAGAAGCTCGTCGACCTGCCTTTCGAGACGGGGCATTCCTATCTCGGATATAAAGGCGGATACTACGGGCTCGAGGACCTCTGCTCCGGCACGGGCATCGTCCGTCTTGCCTCGATGAACCACGTGAGCGTCGCGTCCACGAAGGATTTCTTCGACCTCGTCCGTTCGGACGTCGCCGACGTCCTTCCGGTCTACCGCGACTGGATTTCCCTTCTGGCCTCGTCGATTGCGAACGCGCAGCTCGCCTTCAACACGGAAGTGACCGTCCTCAGCGGCGGAGTCATGAAGTCCAAGGACGTGTTCCTGAAGGACCTTGAGAAGCGCACGAACGACTTCCTCAGGCTTTATCCGGTCCGTCCGGTGAAGTTCGTCGAAGGCCGTTTCCTGCAGGATACGGGCCTCTACGGCGGTCTCGCCGAGGCGCTCGCCCTGGAAAAGGAAGGACGTTCAATCCGTTGACCTGTTCAAGCGGTTCCGATATGGGGAGCCGCTTTTTTTCTATTTCATTTCCGTTGACACTTTCCTTTTGCCTTACTAGAATAAGGACGGCTGGGAAGAAGACAAGTCCGGGTCAACAAAACCGTTAGAGAGCCGTCCGGCTTAGGTGAAAGGACGGTAGGCCAGTAGGATTCGGGTACCGCTTCGGAGCCACCGGGGAAATAACCCGGCGTATGGCTTAACGACATAAGCAAAAGAGCCCGGAAGACCTTCCGGGGAAACTAGGTGGCACCGCGTTCGACAGACGCCCTGGAGTGTGCCATTTTTATTTTATAGGAGGAGAATATCATGATTCTCACATTGAAAGACGGCAGTAAGAAAGAATTCAAGGACGGCATGACCGGACTCGAGATTGCCTCGAGCCTCGCGCTGTCCCTCGGCAAGAAGTGCCTCGGAATCCGCTTCAACGGCGTACTCCGCGACTACCGCGAGCCGATCCATGAAGACGGCGTGTTCGAAGTCGTGACCAAGGAAGATCCCGACGCGCTGCACATCCTGAACCACACGGCGGCCCACATCTTCGCCCAGGCGGTCCAGCACCTCTACAAGGGAACGATGTTCGCGTTCGGACCGGCCATCGACGAAGGCTTCTATTACGACATCAAGCTTCCGGAAGGCGTCGTCATTTCCGACAAGGACTTCCCGAAGATCGAAGCCGAGATGAAGAAGATCGTCTCGGAGAAGCTCCCGCTCGTCCGCAAGGACATCACCCGCGAGGAAGGCAAGGAAATCTTCAAGGGACAGAAGTACAAGCTCCAGCACATCGACGAGCTCGAAGGCGAGCTCACCATTTATTCCCAGGGCGACTTCACCGATCTCTGCAAGGGCCCGCACGTCCCGGATACTTCCTACGCGAAGGCCATCAAGCTCACGAATATCTCCGGCGCCTATTTCCACGGCGACAAGAACAACGACCAGCTCACCCGTGTCTACGGCGTCGCTTTCTTCGACCAGAAGGACCTCGACGCGTATCTGAAGCTCCTCGAGGAGCGCAAGCAGCGCGACCACAAGAAGCTCGGACGCGACCTGAACATCTTCATGCTCTCGGACTACGGCCCGGGCATGCCGTTCTGGCTCCCGGACGGAATCATCTACCGCGAACAGCTCCTCAACTACTGGAAGAAGATCCACGACGAGATGGGCTATCTCCGCATCGATACCCCGATCCTTCTGAACAAGGAACTCTGGGAGACTTCCGGCCACTGGGACCACTACAAGGAAAACATGTACACGACCGAGGTCGAAGGCGAGGAATTCGCCGTCAAGCCGATGAACTGCCCGGGCGCGATCATCGTCTACAAGAACGACCAGCACTCCTATAAGGAACTGCCGCTCCGCTACGCCGAACTCGGACACGTGCATCGTTACGAAGCTTCCGGCGCCCTCAACGGCCTCTTCCGCGTCCGTTCGTTCACGCAGGACGACGCGCACATCCTGCTCCGCGAGGATCAGATCGGGGACGAAGTCAGCCGCATCATCAAGCTCTACGACACCGTCTACAAGACCTTCGGGCTTCCGTATCACATCGAACTCTCGACCATGCCGGAAGACCACGTCGGCGACGTCGCGACCTGGCAGCACGCCGAGGCCGAACTCCGCCGTGCCCTCGAGGAGAACCACCTTGAATATAAGCTCAATCCGGGCGACGGCGCCTTCTACGGCCCGAAGCTCGACTTCAAGCTGAAGGATTCCCTCGGCCGCATCTGGCAGTGCGGGACCATCCAGCTGGACTACCAGCTTCCGGCCCGCTTCCATTGCGAGTACATCGACGCCGACGGTTCGAAGAAGACCCCGATCATGATCCACCGCGCCTGCTTCGGCTCGGTCGAACGCTTCACGGGCATCCTGCTCGAACACTTCAAGGGCGCCTTCCCGACCTGGCTCTCTCCGAAACAGGTCGTGATCCTGCCGGTCGGCGAACGCCACGAGGCCTACGCCGAAGAAGTCCTCAAGGAACTCAAGGGACTCGACATCCGCGCCTCGATCGACAATTCTTCCGACAAACTCGGCAAGAAGATCCGCACGTACGTCACCAAGAAGGTCCCGTACATCCTCGTCCTCGGCGACAAGGAACAGGAAGAGAAGAGCGTCACGTACCGCATCTACGGACACACCGACCAGGTCTCCGCTTCCCTCAAGGACTTCGAAGCCCTCATCCTCGACGACATCAAGGAAAAGAAGCTCGTCCGTTAATCTTCGTCAAAAAGGAAAAGGACACGCCCGCGCGTGCCCTTTTCTCGTGCGTCTTTTTTTAAAACCGTTCGGGATCAGAGACTTCCCATCTTTGAAAAAGGGCAAAAAAAGAGCCCCGACGGAAATCGGGGTCTTCTTTCGGATCGGAATCGACTTCATTTAATCAGGGATTTGTTCGGATTCGGCTTTACTGAAACTCTGTTCTTTCTCTCTGCCTATCGCTATGGAGTGGAAGGATACTCGGATTTTCGGTCATCGGATGAAGAAACGTTCTAGAAGTCAAGGATGATAGCTCCTTTGGATTCGGAACTGCCATCGCCGTTGTTCTTCGCTTCCTGCTGGACGAGGTCCTCTTTGGCCTTCTGCGCCGCCACTTCCGTGTGATACGTTAACGGGAGGAAGACGCCCAAGGATAAGACGAACGCGCCCAGTGCGGCAAACGAAGCGCACTTCACTTTGAAGTCAAAACCTTTGTAATGAATTTTGACGAGCTTTTCTTTTTCACGCATTCTCTGAACCTCCAATCTTTTGTATAATCCGTAGCTTTGCAGATCGCGAACGTGGGTTGCTTTCGAGTTCTTCCGGACTCGGTTCGATCGGTTTTCGAGTCACCAGCTCATACCCTAGCGGCTTTAAATCGACGGGAACCGGTTCGTACTTGTTGACCGGCGGATACGAAGATACTTCTTTGAAAGCGTTCTTCACAATCCGGTCTTCAAGAGAATTGAACGTAATCACTGCCACGCGACCGTGGACGTTGAGGAATCCCAGGGCTTCCTGAAGCCCCTTCTTCAGTTCCTGTTCTTCCTGATTGACCTCATAACGGATAGCCTGGAAGGTCTGCTTCGCGGGGTGCCCTTTCTTGTTTAGGATAAAACTGGGAAGCGCACTCTTGATGACTTCGACCAATTCCAACGTCGTCCGTATAGGCCTCTGCTCACGCGCTTTGACGATAGCGTGTGCGATCGCAGGAGCGCTTCGATCTTCACCGTATTCCAAGATGATGTGCCTAAGCTCGCTTTCGGAGTACGTATTAACGACATCGTACGCCGTCAGCTTCTGCTCTTGATCCATCCGCATATCCAGCGGCCCGTCCTCTCGGTAGGAGAAGCCCCTTCCTGGGTTATCAAACTGCGGGGATGAGACTCCGATATCGAATAGGATAGCATCTGCACCTACGAGGCCTTCCTCCCTTAACTTAGGAATCGCTAAGGAGAAGGCGGAATGGATGAGGGTAAAATTGCTCCCGATCTGAGATAAGACCTTCTGTGAATAGACAATGGCCTCTTCGTCCTTGTCGACCGCGTAGAGATGGCCGTTCGGAATCGCCCTGAGAATTCTGGATGAATCCCCCGCTCTTCCGAGAGTCATGTCGATCGCGACCGAGTCGTCCTTTAAGTTCAGCCCCGCAATCGCTTCGTTCTGAAGCACGGGAATGTGCTTATTGGACTCCATGGTTCTTGTCCCTTACCCGCTGGGCGATTTCGGAAAGGTTCTGCATCTCGTCCTCTAATTCGCTGTCTAACGTCTCAGTGGAATAGAGCACAATCTTCGAACCCGTCCCGACAATCGTGACGTTCTTTCCGAACCCCGCTTTCGCGAGCATCTGGGAAGGAATCATCAGACGTCCCTGCCTGTCGATCACAGCCTCGAACGTGTTGGCGAAGAAAGCCCTCTTGAGAACCCGACTATCCGCATCGAGTTCGTCCAGGGCCTCCATCTCCTGCACCTTCTTGGCGAAGTTCTCCTCTCCGTACAAAGAAATCGAATGGTCCAGGGAGAGACTCAGATAGACCGTAGAAGAAAGCTGCGAGCGGAACTTCGCCGGAAGCACGATGCGGTTCTTTTCGTCCAACGCATGTACGAAGCTGCCGACAAACATACTCGCCACTTCCCTCCCTTTGTAACCATAATTTACCACTCTCTACCACGGGCTGCAACATTCTTTTTCGAAAATTTGGGAAGCGGTTTCTTGGAAAGAAAAATGATTCCGTTTAAAAAAGCCCTTTTTCCCTTTGTTTTTATACCAATTTA
>CAYUFI010000063.1:0-5682 GCA_964444175.1 uncultured Clostridiaceae bacterium
TCCGCAGGTCTGGACGTTATTGTATTTGTTATAGATGTATTCGGATGCGAAATGGTTCTTGATAACCTTGTCTTCCATGACGCCCATGCCGGTTTCCTTAACGGCATCCTGCGCCAGCGGGATTCTCATCTTGTTCGCCGCCAGGGCAGCGCGGTAGAAAATCTCATCGACTTTTTCCTGAGGGAAGGTCGCGAACTCTTCCTGCGCCTTGCGGACGCGCTTCAAAAGAGCGAGCAGATCTTCTTCGGTCTTCACGACATACTCTTCTTCTGCCATACCTGTAGTCTCCTTTCAGGGAAGAAACCCTTACAAGGTTATTATACACGATTTACTCAATCGTTAAACTAATAATAGTTGAAAGCGTTATCTAAGTACTGATACAAACATTTGAGTTTCCATCGATTAATCGGCCATCGAAACAGGCTTGTAGAAAATAGTTAATAATATAAAGTATCTGTACTCCGGGTAACAAAAAAGGAAGGCCATTTAACCATAGCCTTCCCTCGTATCTGACGGTTTAACCCCGGAAGATTCCCTTCATGCGGTCAAACAAGCCTTTCGACTTGTTCGATTCGATGCTCTTAACTTTCTCGAGAGCCTCGCGTTCCTCCGCGTTGAGCTTTTTGGGCATCTCGACCTTGAGATGGATGTATTCGTCCCCGTCGCTGCCGTAGGCGCTTCTAGACTTCACGCCCTGACCGCGTAAGCGCAAGATCGTATCGGTCGGCGTTCCCGGCTTGATTTCCGCGTCGCACTGGCCGTAGACCGTCGGAACCGTAATCGTGGTTCCTAAGATCAGATCCAGCACGGAGATGGAGACCGTGACGTGGATGTCCTGGCCCTCGCGGGTGAACTGGTTGTCGTTCTGGACAGCGACGACGATGTAGAGATCGCCGGACGGACCTCCGTTGTAGCCGTGGAGACCTTTGCCCTGAACGCGAATCTGTTCCCCGTCGGCGATGCCGGCCGGGATGTTCACCGTGATCTTGGATTTCACGTGCTCGTAACCCGAGCCGTTGCATTCGTGGCACTTGTCCTTGACGATGCGTCCGGTCCCGCCGCAGTGCGAACAGGTCGTACGCTGTTCGACCACGCCGAAGATCGTCCTCTGCTGCGTGCGGACAGTTCCCGTGCCGTGGCAGTACGGACAGGTTTCCTCGCCGCTCCCCGGTTCGGCTCCCGTGCCGTTGCAGTGCGAGCAGGTCTCGTCGTATTCGACCGGAATCTCGACCTTCGTTCCCTTGATCGCGTCCATGAAACTGATGCGGATCCTCAGGACCTGGTCGTTTCCCTTCACCGGTCCGCTCGAACGGCGCGAAGAAGAACCTCTTGCGCCTCCGCCGAAGAACTGCGAGAAGATATCGTCGAAGTCGCCGAATCCTCCGAAACCGCCCTGGTTGAATCCGCCCTGGCCCGCCGCGGCGTTCGGATCCACTCCGGCAAAGCCGAACTGGTCGTACGCGGCGCGTTTTTGTTTATCCTTGAGGACTTCGTACGCCTCCGTCACTTCCTTGAATTTGGCAGGGGCATCCGGCGATTTGTTCACATCCGGGTGATACTGCTTGGCAAGCTTCAGATAAGCCCGACGGATTTCGTCGTCGCTGGCGTCCTTACTGACGCCGAGGACTTCGTAGTAATCCCGTTTCTGTTCCGCCATATCCCTGTTGCCTCCTTTCTTTTGGAAAAAGCGAACTCAGGAGCGCGTTCCGCCCCTGAGTTCCTCCGTTTTTCTTCTGAACGGATTACTTCTTTTCGGTGTAATCCGCGTCGTAGACGTTCTTGCCGTCCTGCGTCTGTCCGGAAGGCTGAGAACCATTCTGGGTCTCAGACGCGCCGGCGTTCGCCGAAGCGGCCGAAGCCTGCTGCTGGGCGTAGCTAGCGGCCTTCTCGAGCTCTTCGAGCTTCGCTTTCAGAGTCGGAATGTCGTTCTTGTCGAGCGCCTGCTTCATCTCGTCGCGGAGAGAAGTCATCTTCTGCTTCTCGTCCGAGCCGATCTTGTCGCCCGCCTGGGCCAGAGCCTGGTCGATCTGGGCGATCGCACTTTCGGCCTTGTTGCGGGTCTCGACGTCTTCCTTGCGCTTCTCGTCGGCTTCCTTGTTGGCTTCCGCTTCCTTGACCATGCGGTCGATTTCTTCCTTGCTTAAGCCCGTGGAGCCGGAGATGGTGATGTGCGCGTCCTTCTGGGTATCCAGATCCTTCGCGCTGACCGTGACGATGCCGTTGACATCGATGCTGAACTTGACCTCGATGCGCGGTTCGCCTCTTCTGGCCGGACGGATGCCGTCCAGCTTGAAGTGACCGAGCATCTTGTTGTCGTGGGCCATCGGACGTTCGCCCTGGTAGACGACGACATCGACCGCCGGCTGGTTATCTTCCGCCGTGGAGAAGATCTGGCTCTTCTCGCACGGAATGGTCGTATTGCGGGAGATCAGCGGAGTCATGACGCCGCCGAGGGTTTCGATGCCCAAGGTGAGCGGAGTGACGTCGAGAAGGACGATATCCTTCATGTCGCCGCGGATGACGCCGCCCTGGATCGAAGCGCCGATGGAGACCGCTTCATCCGGGTTGACCGACTGGTTCGGCTGTTTGCCGGAGATTCTCTTGACGAGATCGACGACCGCCGGCATACGGGTGGAGCCGCCGATGAGCAAGACTGTGGACAGATCGTTCCAGGTCAGGTTCGCGTCGCTGAGCGCCTTGTTGACCGGAACTTCGCAGCGGGCGAGAAGCGAAGCGGTGAGTTCCTGGAACTTCGCTCTCGTGAGCTTGGTTTCGAAGTTCACCGGGCCGTTCGCCGTCATGCCGATGTACGGTAAGGAGATCAGGGCTTCGAGCGAGCTCGAGAGCGTGATCTTTGCCTTTTCAGATTCGTCCTTCAGTCTCTGCAGGGCCATGTTGTTGGTGCTGAGATCGAGGCCGGTCTCCAGCTTGATCTGGCCTAACAGCCACTGCTGGATCGCGTGGTCCCAGTCATCGCCGCCGAGGTGCGTGTCGCCCGAAGTGGCGAGGACGTCGAAGACGCCGTCGGCGATATCGAGAATCGTGACATCCAGCGTGCCGCCGCCGAGATCGAAGACCATGATCTTCTGAGGCTTGTCCTGCTTGATGCCGTAGGCGAGGGCCGCCGCGGTCGGTTCGTTGATGACGCGGACGACTTCCAGACCGGCGATCGTGCCGGCATCCTTGGTCGCCTGACGCTGCGCGTCGTTGAAGTACGCCGGGCAGGTGATGATCGCCTTCTTGACCTCGTGGCCGATGTTGTCCTCGGCGTATTTCTTCATGTAAGCGAGGACCTTCGCGGAAATTTCCTGCGGAGTGAAATCCTTGTTGAGGCAGGAGATGTGGACCTTATACGCCTCTCCCATGTGTCTCTTGATCGAATAGACCGTGTCCGGGTTCGTGACCATCTGGCGCTTCGCGGCGTCGCCGACAATCTCTTCCCCGTCCGGTTTGAACGAAACGACCGACGGAGTCGTGTTGTGTCCTTCCGGATTCGGAATGACCTTCACCGTCCCGTCGTCCTGCATGTAGGACACGACCGAGTTGGTCGTACCCAAATCGATACCTAAGATAACTTCCTTTGCCATAATCTATATCCTCCTTTATGTGAGATGAAAAACTGCTACTTCTTATCGGAAACTCCGTCTTTCTGATCCTTGGGAGCTTCTTCCTTCTTCATTTCCGCCTTCTTGGTCACGACGACCATCGCCGGACGGATCAGACGGTCGTGCAGGCGGTAGCCTTTCGTATAGACTGCCGCGACCTTGCCGTCCTCTTCTCCTTCGACCGTCTGGATTGCGTGCATAACGTTCGCGTCGAAGGAATCGCCTTTCTTCGGTTCGATGTAGGAGACCCCTTCCGACTGCAGCCCGTCGAGGAGCTGGCGGTGGATCATCCTGTATCCTTCCTGGAACTTCTGGATTGCCGGATCCGTCGGGTTGCTCGCCGCGGCCATATCGAACGAATCGAGCGCCGGCATGATCTTGTCGAGGAAGCCTGCGGCACGGTACTTCACGAACGTCTCGTGGTCCTTCTCGATCTGCTTGCGCAGGTTCGACATGTCCGCGTACGCCATGTAGTACTTGTTCTTCCAGGTCTCGCTCTCGAGCTTCGCTTTGGTCAGTTCGGCGTTAAGGGCCGAGATCTGCTGCTTCAGCTTCTCCTCTTCGAAAGGTCCCTTCTGTTCGGAAGATTTCTCTTCCTTCGCTTCCGGTTCCTTCTTTTCTTCTTTCTCTTTTTCCTGTTCTTTCTCCGACATCTTGCACTCCTTTATTCGATCGGGATTTCCTTCTTCCCCTTGGGGGCAACGCCTTTAGAGGATTCCGGTTCCTTCTTTTCGTCCTGGTTCTTCTGTCCTTCGCCGAAGTACTTGTCAATCTCGCGGGCCATGTACTGCAGCGTGCCGATCAGCTTCTTGTAATCCATGCGCTGCGGCCCGACGACCGCCACCTTCATGCCCGGCATCGACTCGATGTCGAAGTCCTCCGAGAGGATCGCGACGTCGTCCTGATCCGAGTTGGCGAAGTTCACGCTTCCGTCCTCGACTCCCTCGCCGGAATTGACCGCCTGACGGAGCTTGGTCGGATCGTTCAGCAGATCGAGCACGTTCTTGAGCTTCTCTTTGTTCTCTCCGTATTCGGGAACGTTCAGCAGCTTCGAGCTTCCGGTCGCGTAGATGCGGTCCTTGGCGAACTTCACGAACGCCTCGACCAGCGCCTCCATCACGACTTCGCTCGAATGCCCGAGCACTTCACTCAGGATTGGTTTCAGCGACTCGATCTTTTCGGAAAGTTCGCTGATGGCCGTTCCGCTCAGTCTCTTGTTCAGGAACTCGATGCACTTGGCGATGTTCTGTCCGTCCTGTTCGGAACGGATGACGAACGTCTTGTTCTCGACGTAGCCCTTGTCGGTGATGAAGATCGCCGTCAGGGCCGATGGGGAAATCGGCACGCCCTGAAGCGAAATCAGGTGTTCCTGATCCGCATCCGGGCCCAAGACCACCGTCGCGAGGTTCGTCATTTCCGAGAGGATCTTGCACGACTTGTCCATGACGTCCTCGAACGACTGGGATTTCTTGGAAAGCACCATCTGGAACTCTTTCTTGAATTCCGCGTCGATGTGGAGATCCCTGTCTTCACGCAGCCTTGAGACGTAATAGCGGTATCCTTTCGAGGAAGGGACGCGTCCGGAAGACGCGTGCGTCTTCTCGATGTATCCTTTCTCCTCCAGGTCCGCCATGTCATTCCTCACGGTCGCCGACGAAAACGGCAGATGGTATTTTTCAATCAGGGTCTTGCTTCCGACCGGTTCGGCGGTGGAAATGAACTCTTCCACGATGAGCTTCAAGATTTCATCTTGTCTAGTCATCTCCCACCTCCTTTAGCACTCTGTTCTTATCAGTGCTAACAACATTATAAAGCACTTTCTAGCATTGTCAACTTTCAACTGCTAATTTTTCACAAAATTTTCATTTGCGTCGGATTGCCGGGTTTTGTGAAAGAGAATCCGGTGAACTCTTCGCGGTACGAAACGGAGGGCAGGAGGTGGGACAAATCATCCTATTTATATATAGCGCCCGAAGCCGAAAGCCGGCTAGAGGCTTCATAGGTTCCCTGTTCTCCCGATAAAAAAGGAACCGCTCCTTTCCAAACGTTCTGCTTAGAAAGAGAGCGGTTCCTGTCC
>CAYUFI010000064.1:0-5575 GCA_964444175.1 uncultured Clostridiaceae bacterium
CGATATCGCCCTACAAAACCGCGCGGACACCTCGAAGGCGCTCTTAGCGGGGTTCTACCACGACATCACCAAGAAAGGCGAGAAGGAAGAGTACCGCAAGAGGGCTTATAGCGAATACGGCGACGTCTTCTTCGGGAACATGCCGGAATGGGCGTACCACCAGTTCACGGCGGTGTTTCTATTGGAGGAAGAATTCGGGTTCGACGAAAGGGAGGTTCTCGAGGCAATTAGAGTCCATACGACGGGGAATAAGGAGATGTCTGAACTGGGACGGATCCTCTACGCTGCTGACAAGATCGAGCCGGGAAGGGGATGGGCGTCTTCTTCCTACATCGAAGCGATGAAAAAGGACGATTTGGAAGGCTTTAAGAAGGTCCTAATGGCGAATAGGACGTTCCTAAGGGAACAGAACAAGGAAGGCCTGAAGGAAGACAGATGGACTTCGGCCTGTTACGAATACTATTTGGGAAAAGAAATCTAGAAAGAGGTATATCCGGGATATGACATATGCATTAACGATGGCGAAAAAGATCGCCAAGACGCTCGATTTCCATAAAGGGAACGAAGTCAGAATCTACGACGTCAGCGACAAGACGCCTCTGGCGCGCTTCTATGTGGTCGTTTCCTGTTCGTCCAAGCGCCGTATGAACGGTTACGCGGACATCGTTAAGGAGGCCCTTGTAAAAGGCGGCTGGGACATCGGACACGTGGAAGGGAAGAACTCTTCCGAATGGGTCGTCGTGGACGCCCACGAGATCGTGGTTCACATCTTCTCCGAGCAGGAAAGGTCGCGGGTGAAGTTCGACGATCTCTATCAGGACTGCCCGCAGGTGGACTATTCGAAGGCGAAGGCGATGGAGTTATAGCTTTGAAGGACGAAAGGAGAAAAAGGAACATGGAAGAAATCAGCGCCGTGCTGTGCCCGATGCAGGAAGAATATGACGAGCTGATCGGGGAACTCGCTAAGGCCGGAATCGAGGGCAAGGAAGCTTCGTACGGGCCTTTAAAGGGCTTGGGCTTCTCGGTCGGGTCGAAAGGGAAGTTCTTCGCGTTCGTCGCGAGGATTGGTAAAGCGAACATCGGGTTCGATCTAGGCGTTCTGTCCTCGCTTGTTTCCATCAAAGAAATCTACGTCATCGGCGTGGCGGGGTCTCTCTCGATGGACATCGTGCCTTTATCGATCGTGGTCGCGGACAAGGTCTGTTACTACGACGTCGACGTGACCGAGGGAGGGAAGTACAGGCTGGGCCAGATGGCCGGGGAAGAGGATCTCTACTTCTATCCGGACCCGGAGCTCTTAAAGAAAGTCGACGACGTCAATACGACCCTGACGGTCTATAAAGGGACCGTCCTCTCGGGCGATTCGTTCGCGACGAAGAAGAACATGAACGAAGAGATGTTAAAGAACTTCGAGTCGCCTTTAGCGGTCGACATGGAGTCCGGGGCGGCGGCGCAGATCGCGCACCGTCTGAAGGTTCCTTTCTTCGTCATCCGCGGCATCTCCGACCAGGTGAACGGAGAAAGCAACGGAGCGGAGTTCTCGGAGTTCCTGAACGCTTCGGCCAGACGCGCGGCGACCATGTTTGTCCATCTCGTCACGGACGACGTCTTAAAGGACTAATTTCCAAGTTAACGCGTAAATCGGTTGAAGAGGGCCGGAGGAAGGAATCCGGCCCTTTCTATTGGTCTAGGAAGCCTTCTAGGACAATATATAAGAAGAGGGGAGGGCGGGCAGGCCTTCATAAGGAATGTATAAATTCGAAATATAGAACTGCGTATAATGTCTATTATGTAAACCTAAATAAAGAAAATATAGGTAGTAAGCCACTTTTCTTATATATGTATAAAGTTATCATCCGACAAAACAGATTGTTAAACATTGGGTTATCCCCAACGTAATTTGGAACATTTACTTATTTACTACTAATATTCTACTAGTCTAATGCTAAGCTTCGAAATTTTATCAAAGCGTTACAACTCCGTTGTAAAGACGTGAGACTCTTTACGGAAAGGAGGGAAACCTTCTAAAACGGAGGGGCGGTTATCCACCGCTCCAGGGCTTAGAAGAGATGGAAGCCTCTTCCCTGCCCTCTTCTCTACCAGTGGTAGATCTTCTCTTCCCCGGTTCCGTATTTTCCGTTTAAGGATTTCTTGACGAAATAGAAGACGAGGTCCACAAGGCCCATGATGAGGATGGCAAAGAGGGTCAGAGCCAATAGGGTAAGGAAATCGGAATCCGTATACGCGGACTGGATCAGTTGGCCCAGTCCGACGTTCTTATTCGAACGGAGGAATGTCTCCGCCATGATCTCGCTTTTTAAACAGAGCCCGCTCGTCTGGGAAAGGCCTAAAAAGAGATGTGGAAGGGATAGAGGCATATAAATCCTGCAGAAATTCCCTGCCCTGTACTTCCCTTCTAGAAGCAGTTGAGGCCCGTATTCCTCCTTGACCTTCTTCCCGCCCAAGAGGACGGCCTTATAGACGATTGGGAAGGACAGAAAGAAGACGACGGCGTAGGACGTGATCTTCGTGAAGATGACGAGGACGAGGATGACCGAGATGGTCGGTAAGGCGGTCAAGACGTAGACGAGGGGCTTCAGCACGTACTCGAGAGGCTCGTAGAACGAGGCGAGAAGGCCTAGGAAGTACCCCAGGACGAGCGAGACGCTTAGGGAAATGAGAATCCTCAAGACGGTATATCCCGTCCCGACCCAGAGGGTCTTATACGTGAATAAGGAGAACATCTTCCCGAGTGTCGTAAAGAACTCCGGGAAGACGAAAGAAGCCGCCTGGGAACTTAAGATAAAAGCGATGAGTTCCCAGATCCCGATGACGAATAAGACGCCTAATAGGCACATCAAAAGGCGGAAGAGGAAGGTCTTCCCTTCCCTCTTCTTTTCCTTTTGAAATTCCTGTTCCTGAACCGAGCTGGGATTCATGCTCTAGAGCTTCTCGTTCAAGCCCGTGCGTTCCAACGAGACTTCCGCGTGCAGGGCCAAGTCGCTTTCGCGCGTCTCGTTGCGGTCGCGAATGGCCAAGGAAAGGATGAAAGAGATGATGAACATCGTGATCATCGGGGTCTCGAGGATGAAGCGGAGGGTGTTGCCCCAGCCGTTGTTCGGGAAAGTGTTCTCGTTGAAGAACACCGCGCCAAGGGTGGAGGTCCCTAAGCCCAGCCCGAGCGTGACGATCATGATGACCGTGTTCTTTCGCGAAGGTAAGAAGCGCAGGAGGGACTTCATGGACATCAGGAGCAAGTCGGCGTAGACGAATAAGAGGACGCCTCCGAAGATGGCGTTCGGGATGGTCGCTAGGAACATCGAAACCGGCGTGAAGAGGCTTAAAAGGATAAGAACCGAGGCGGAAAGGGTGTTCACCATGCGGTTGACGCACATGGTCCTTCCGACGAAATAGACGTTCGAAGCCGATAAGGAGAGCGGCATCCCTCCCCCGAAGACCGACGCGACCGAGGTGAGTCCTTCGACGATGAGGGCTCCGCCGGCTTCTTTAGAAGAGGCCGGACGGCCGAAAGTCGTCTTGGCGGTCGCCATGGTCTTGCCGTAGGTGTCCGTGGCGTTAGCGATGTAGACGATGAGTGTGAAGGCGATAGCTCCCCCGTCGAAGTGAAGGTACTTCGGATTGAAGATGTGCGGCAAGGAAATGTAGTCGGTCCAGGTGTCGAACCGGTAATAGGACTTATCGATGATGCTGTACTGCGGGAAGATGACGTCGACAATCAGGGCCGCGACGAATCCCACGACTAAGGCCAGTAAGAACCCGAATTCCTTCCCTTTCTTCTCCTTGTAGAAGACGAACCAGACGATGACCGTCAGTAAGGACACGCCGGAAATGATGAGGAAAGGCCAGGAGATTGAAAAGTCGTAGAAGGAGGCGTTATTTATCTCCTGATTCAGCGCCGAAACCTCGTTGAAGGACAAAAACTGCTGCATCCCGATGTTCACCAGATAGATCGAAAGACCGAAGAGGACCGTCGCCGAAACGATCGGCTTAACGATTCGGAAGATCCATTTCGAGAAGAATCCGAGGACGAAGATCGCCGCTCCGCCGACAAGTGCGGAGGCCAGTACCGTCCCGTAGGCGGTCAAGGCGTCGCCGGTCGTCTGATAGAAGTAGTTCGCTATGACGCCTAGAGCCCCGCTGAAAGCGATGGACGAGCACATCATCGCCGGCAGGCCCGCTCCGAACCTCCAGAGAGGATAAATCTGGAGCAGTGTCGAGATTCCGGCCAGGAGGAGCGACGTCTGGATGGCGTTGACCTTGTAGGAAGTCTGCCCGATGCCAATCAGGATGTCGTTAGAAACCGCTGCCCCGTCGAAAGGCAGGTTCGAGAAAATCATCGCGAGCACCGCGACGTTGATCAAAAAAATGAGGGTCAGGTCTTCCAAGGAGTACTTGATCGCCCCTAAGAGCGGAACGCACCCGCGCGGGGACATGAAGTTCTGCGCGGAGGAATCCTTGAAGAATTTCAGAATGCGGCGGTTCTTTTTCGGCTTGGTTTCCTTCTTTTCTTCTGTCGAAGCCGGTCCTTCTTTCTGGGAGGATCCTTGATCCTGTTCTTCCGGTTTTTCGGAGTCCTTCTTTTCGTCGGAAACGGGCGTTTCGGGCGCTTTCGTATCCGTTTCGGGCTTCTTCTCTTCCCCGCCGTCCTCAGGCTTCTTTTCCGTCTCCGCGGCCGGCTCGGCCTTCTTATCCACGCTTACGGACGGTTCCTGCTCCGGAACGGGTTCTTCCGGCTTCTTTTCCGAAGGCACTTCCGGAAGCGTCTCGATGACCTGGGAAGGGCGGACATCCCCGGATGATTCCTTCTTCGGGCTCTTCGCGGACGTCTTTTTCCTCGTTCTGGCTGTCTTGGCGGTTCCCGTTTTCGCTTTTGCGACCGAAGTAGAACTCTTCGCGCTCTTCTTAAGCGCGACCTTTTCCTTTTCTTCTTCCATACGCTTCCTCTTCCCTTCTAAATAATCTTTCTTATTATATCAGTTTTCGTTCTCTCCTTACGGAGTTGGAAGGTACTGAAAAAGCAGGGAGAGTCCGTTCTTCCCCGCTTATAGAACAAGCCGAATGAGGGACTAGGCCGCCGTATAGAAGGAAGAGAGGTTCGCTTCGTCGAAAGCAGGATAGCCTAAAAGGCTCTTCGTATCGTTCAAGAACGAATTGACGTCGAGAGCTCCTTCGACGAATCCCAAAGCGTTCTTCTGTCCGAAGCCGTTCTTCGATTCCGTAACGGCGTTCTTGACCGCCGCGTAGGCCACTCCGAAGACCTTCGTGGTCTCGGCCGGTTTCGAAGCTTCCCCGTAGAGGCCCGCCTGGACATCGCTCAGGATCCGGCCCATCGTAGCGGCTCCGTCGTCCGTTGCGAAGTCTTTCGCCGCGGTGTCAACGCTCTTCAAGAAAGCGTCGATCGCTTTCTTCTTGCCTTCGTCCTGCTCGCTTTCCTTCTTGACGAACACGCCGGCCTGCAGGAAGTAGGAATACCCCTTTCCGGAGTTCATTCCCTTCTCCTTGGTGTATTCCTCCCACTTGTCGTTGAGGCGGTACATCACGTTTTCTTTCTTGA
>CAYUFI010000065.1:0-5436 GCA_964444175.1 uncultured Clostridiaceae bacterium
AGTTTTATTACGAGGCGGTCGACACTGTGAAGGAACGCGCTCTGAAGAAACCGGAAGAATTCCATAAGGATCTCCTCCGTTACATCGGGCTCGATAAGTAACACATCCGAATCGAAAAAGGGCAGGGAACGCGGGTTCTCTGTCCTTTTCTCATGACCGGATTTTTGGATTCCGCGGATCAGTACTTGAAGTTGTCCGGATGCGGAAGAAGGAACTTCAGCGTCTCGAGCACGCCTTCGTGGTCGTTATCTTCCAAGGAGACCATGTCCGCGTAGCGTTTCGCGCCGGGCGAACCGTTCTTCATGGCGACCCCGATGCCGGCCTTGTAGATCATCTCGATGTCGTTGTCGGCGTCCCCGAAGGCGATGATGTTCTCCGGACGGATGCTTTCTTCCCGCGCCAGTTCGAGCATCGAGCTCGCCTTGGACGCGTCGTTGGAATAGATTTCCCCGACGGTCGAGTTCGCCCAGAAGCGCAGTCCCGTATGCGGATCCGCACCGTTGCCGAGCAGGGAGAGTTCCTGCTTGCGGGAAGGATCCTTCAGGACGAAGATCGCTCCGGAAGGGCTCTTCAGTTCCCTGAAATGGTCCCCGTAGATGACGTTCATGCCTTCCGTGTAGCAGAAGCTCTTCATGACGTCGTTCTTATAGCCGATGTAGAGGTCCTTCCCGTCTTCGACCATCAGGTTCGAAAAGGCGTTTAGGCCCATGCGGTAGATGATGTTCGTGATGAGGGAAGCCTGGTGGTGGACTTCGAAATAGATGCGTTCGTGCTCTTTCGGCGCGATGATCAGTCCGCCGTTGGCGCAGACGACTTTCGAAGTGAGGCCCATCTGGTCGTAGTAGGGCTTGCAGGCGCGCCAGGGACGGCCCGTGGCGATCGTCACGAGCACGTTGTAATCGTTCTGGATGTGCGAAATATAACGGCAGAACCGCTCGGAAATCGTCTTATCGGTACGTAGGGTCGTGCAGTCGAGATCGAGCACGACCATTCTGCGGTCGCTCATTATCTTAATCCGACGGCTTTCTGAACGCGGTAGAGGACGACGGAAGCCGCCTTGCGCGCTTCCTTGGCTCCCGCGGCGAACACTTCGTCGAGATAGGACTTGTTTTCGCGGAAAGACTTGAAGCGTTCCTGGAACGGTTCGAGCTCGGCGAGGACCGCGTCGGCGACGGCGCCCTTGAAGGTGCCGTAGTTCGCTCCCTCGAAGGTCTTTTCGGCTTCTTCGACGGAGCAGTTCTTAAAGGCGCAGTAGATGTTCAGAAGGTTCGAGACGCCCGGCTTCTTCTCCGGATCGTAGACGACCTTGCAGTCGGTATCGGTCACCGCGGACATGATCTTCTTGCGGATGGATTTCGGATCGTCCTGCAGATAGATGACGCCTTTTTGGGCGCGCGGATCGTCGGACTTGCTCATCTTGTGGAACGGATCCTGCAAGGACATGATGCGCTTCCCGGCCTTCGGCGTGAAGGACTGGGGTTCCTTCAAGATTTCCTCTCCGTCCTTAGCGAAGCGGTGATTGAAACGGCGGGCGAGCGTATGGGCCAGTTCGACGTGCTGGCGCTGATCCTCGCCGACCGGGACGATGTCCGAATCGTAGGCGAAGATGTCGCAGGCCATCAGGATTGGATAGGTGAAAAGACCGACGCCGATCGCCTTCTGGCTCAGGTTCTTGGATTTTTCCTTATACTGGATCATCTCCGAAGTCTCGCCCATGTAGGCGAAGTTCAGGATAATCGAATTGAGTTCGCTGACTTCCGGGATGTCCGACTGGCGGAAGAGAACCGTCTTCTTCGGATCGAGCCCCGCGGCGAGATAGAACGCGACGATGTCGTAGGTCGTCTCGTGCAGGAAGTGCGGATCAATCGGAAGGGTCAGAGCGTGCAGGTCCGCGACGAAGATGTACGATTCGTCGGCGTCCTGGAATTCCTTGAAATTGCGGAAGCTCCCGAGATAGTTCCCGAGATGCATCTTTCCGGTGGGTTTGATGCCCGATAAAACTCTTGCCATAAAATCTCCTCTCTGATAGATGTTGAATGAAAACCAGCGTGGGCCGCTTAACTTTTATTATATATGATTCTGGTTCCCTTCGGACCTCCGCGGAGACGAATCTAAGCGGTATCAATGCGCGGAAGGACACCTGAAAACGGAATCTTTTTCCGAATTTCCCTTTCTTCGACGCATATAAGTTCATGGGAAGGGAAGAACAAGGAAAATAGCTTTGACTTTCTCCCTCCCATCCAGTATTATTAGTTACGGATTTGGCAGGAAAGAGTGCCATTTCCTCTCTGCTGTCCGGAAAAACAGGGCAGCCGAATGACCATAGGGAGGGTAAACACATGAAAAAGTACGAACTCATGTACATTCTTAGACCTGAACTCGACGAAGCTGGCGTCAAAAACGAAAACGCCAAGCTCCAGACGTTACTCTCTGACAACGGCGCGAAAGTGACCGCTGTCAATGAGTGGGGACTTCGTGATTTAGCTTACGCGATCAAGAAGGAAACCAAGGGCTACTATGTTGTTCTCCAGTTCGAAGTCGAAGATCAGAAAGCGATCAACGAGTTCAACCGTTTAACGAGAACCAACGCGAATGTCTTACGGTATTTAATCACTGTAGCTTTATAATATTGGAAAGAATATAGTCAAAGCCTACAGGAGGATTTCTTATGAACAGAGTAGTGATTGTCGGTAGATTGACAAAAGATCCAGAGCTGAAGAAAACGGCAAGCGGATCGTCGGTGGTCTCTTTCACACTGGCGGTCGACAGCACTCGCCGCGGACCGAACGGTTCGGAAAAGTCGGCTTGCTTCTTCCCGGTTACGGCTTGGAACGCCACGGCGGAAAACGTCGCGCGTTACATGAAGAAGGGAAGCAAGGTCGGCGTCGACGGCCGGCTCAATCAGAGATCCTATCAGGCGAAGGACGGACGGAACGTGAGCGTGATTGAAATCATCGCCGAACAGGTCGAGTTCCTCGAACCCAGAGGCGCGAACAGCGGTTCCTCTTATTCCGAACCTTCCAGAACCTACGGTAACTCCTCGGTTTCTTCCACTCCGGTGGATCCCGAACCGAAGGACGGAGATGATTCTCCGGCGGGCGGCATCGACACTACCGATGACGGACTCCCGTTCTAGTTAACAGAAAGGAATAGTAACATGGCCTTCAAGAAAAGAGTCGTGAGCAACAAAGTCTGCTACTTCACGAAGAACAAGATCGAACATATCGATTACAAGGATGTCGAGACCCTGAAGAAGTTCATCTCGCCGAACGGCAAGATTACTCCGAGAAGAATCTCCGGCACCTGCGCCAAGCATCAGAGACAGCTCGCTGTCGCGATCAAGCGCGCGAGATATATGGCTTTATTACCGTATATCGCCTAATTCCGAATCGGTATACCGGCTCCGGTCAGTCCGGGGCCTTTTTATTTTCCTTTTTTCGAAGGAATGATTCTCCTATAATGGAGAAGAGGAAAACAACGATGTTCAAGACTTATCAGAAAAGCGCGGATTATTCGTATACGGAAGGAATGTTTCCGACCTTCGAGCTCGTGAAAAAACACCCGGAGGCGGTCCTTGCCCTCTACGTCGATCCGGACTCCGCTTCTTCCGAGGGGGCGCTCAAACTGAAGGAGCTCGTCTCCCCGAGTCAGTTCATCGTCTCCGGAAAAAGCGTCGCGCGCCTCTCTTCGAAAGGGAACGCCCACGTCATCGGAGTCTTCAAAAAGTACGAAGAAAAACTCTACCCGTCCGCTCCCCACGTCGTGCTGGTGAATCCTTCGGACATGGGGAACCTGGGGAACATCATGCGTTCCATGCTCGCGTTCTCCTATAAGAATCTCGCAATCGTCCTGCCTGCGGCGGACCGCTTCGCCCCGCACGTCGTTCGTTCGTCCATGGGCGCGTTCTTTTCCATCCGCCAGGAGACCTTCGAAAGTTTCGACGAATATCTCGCGAAGTATCCCCGCCCGTACTATCCGTTCATGCTGAATCCCTCGGCCACGCCTTTAAGCAAGGTGGAGTTGCCGAAAGATTCCTCGTTCGCGCTCGTCTTCGGAAACGAGGCGACCGGCCTGCCGAAAGAACTCGGAAACGGAAACACGGTCTTCATCGAGCAGAGCAAAGATGTCGATTCGCTGAATCTGGCGACCTCGGTCGTCCTGGCCCTCTACCGTTTCCGGATCAACCGGTAAATTCGGTTACTTGTTTTCTTTCTTTTCTTCGGAAGAATCGGGGGAACTCCGGTGAATCGGGATGACCTTGCCGTTCCTTAACTCGCGCGGGACGGCTTTTTCTTTTCCGTAATCCTTGAAGAGGAGCTCGTAGACGAAAATCGCCGCGAGAACCAGGGCGAATACGTAGAAGATCACGATCGTGAGGATCTCGATTCCACCGTTATTCTCGCCTAAAAACGTCTTGCCCTGAGCCTTGTCGGCGCTGAACCAGACGGCGATAATCAAAAAGACGACGGTCATCAATAGCTCGATGGCCAAGGCGACATAGTTCATGACGTCCATCTGGGAGAAACGTTTCTTTAAATCGATTTTCTTGGCAGGTTTTTCCATGGTGTTTTTCTTTTTTCCAACGGCTCTATTGTATGCTATTTCGTCCTGCAAATGCACTCGAAAGAAAGCTTCCCGGATGTCCTGTCGTATCCGAAGACATCTAGATCGTTTCCGTCCTTCTTCAGATAGAATTCGACCTTGTCCCCGAAGGAGCATTCCGAGAGATAGTGGAACTGCATTCCCTTGACGGAAAGACCGAGGATGCCCGGCAGGACGTCGACGACCCAGCGGGCGTAGGTCGTGTTGTTCGCGTGGCGGTTCAGATCGAGGTCGGAGAAGGAGACAACATGCTCCCCGATCTTCTCTTCTTTGTTCAATTCGAACTCCGGGTCTTTTAAGAATCCGTCAGGGAAATTGCGCTCTTTCACGTACGGGGCGGAAGGATAAACGACGCCTTCCTTGCTTAAGCGGCGCTTCTTGGCATCGATGAGGCAGTATTCGCCTTCGCCTTTGAAAATCATCTTCCTGTGCTGATAAATGGCGTAGTCGCGGTTGTACCTCAGCGTCCCCTTCTCGTGAACCCATGTCCTTAAAGTGACCGTTCCGTCCGTGTAGGGCGAGACGGCTTCGTAACGGTTCCGTACGAGTACCCAGAGGAGATTCCGTTTGATGAGATCGAGATAGCTGATCTTCAGTTCGACCGAATGGGCGGACGTGACGTCCTGGAACAACTCGAGGATCTTCTGCGGAAAGAGTTCTCCGTTCACGTCGAAATCGGTGTAGGTCAGCTCGACCTCACCTTCGTAGTCCAGCGGGTTTCCGTTGCGGATGCGGTACATGGGACGTCCTCCTTCAGGAATATTATAGTGAAATACTAGTGTCGCTATGACGTTATTTGTTTCCATTGTATTTCTTAGTTGAAATCACCATTCT
>CAYUFI010000066.1:0-5234 GCA_964444175.1 uncultured Clostridiaceae bacterium
TAGGATGCTAAAATAGAAATATTCCGTTAGAGAAGGGAGAAAAAGAAGCCATGTCCTTTACGTATCACCACATCGACAAGTGGATGACGGCCAATCTAGACCTCATCGAGGAACAACTCGAGACCCAGAAGAAAGCGGTCGTTCTGATCGCAGGGGCCTCTTCCTCGGGGAAGTCCTACTGCGCCTCGTTCTTAGAGGAACTGCTTTCGCGCGCCGGACATAAGGCCGTAACGATCTCCCTCGACCAGTACAACGTCGGCGTCTCCCACATCATCCCGAACAAGGTCGCCGAACACTATTTCGGGGGAAAGCTCGAACATCTTAGGGAGATTTCCGACACGATCAAATCCGTCATCAAGCCTGTCGACTTCACGCGGAAATACGAAAAGGACGTCCTCGCCACGATCAGAGAGAAAATCGCGAAGTATTTTTCGGACGAAAAGGACCTGGATCAATTCGTGAACGCCCTCTATACCGAGTGGAAGGTTCTGAACTTCGACGAACCGAGCGTCTACGACCTGAAGGAAGCCGGCGGAGACATCCTCCGTCTGCTAGAAGGGGAGAAAGTAAGGACCAAATCCTACTCGAAGGTCTATTCCGAACGCGTCGACTCTAACGTGGTAATCGACGGAAGCGAATGCGACGTGATCCTCGTCGAAGGAATCTACGCCCTGAATTCCGCACTGGTCGACGCTCTCGGCGGCATCAAGACGATCAAGAACTTCATCGACTCGAACCCGAAGACGCTGTTCTTAAGAAGAATCATCCGCGACTATACGTCCACGTCGGCTTCCTCGGTCTTCACGATTGGGAACTATTTCAAGTTCATCGTCCCGTCCTACGTCTCGACGATTTTGCCCTGCAAGAAGAACGCGGACGTCGTCCTCTATAACGAAATGTCTTTCTCCGAGATGCGCGAAGGCCAGCTCTATACGACGAAACTCGAACTTTCGACCGACCGCCTGTCCGTTTTGCAACCTCTGAAGAAGAACGCGACAATCCTCGACGTCACGTATTCCAAGGACACCTATTTCTCCGTCGAAGGGGAATCTTCCGAATCGAACAACATCCTGCGCCTGCGCTCGATCTCCGATGACGGCGGAAAGACCTACGAGCCTTCGTCTTTGGTCCATAAGGGACTTCCGAAGATCCGCCTCGATTCGAAGGTCATCCGCCCGATCAACGTCTTCTTGAAGGAAGGGGAATTCCCTCTGGTCTGGAAGGACGAGGAGAGCTGCCTCAACGACTTCCTCTCCGCGGGCTTCCTCATCGGCCCGGTCCAGAAGAAAGTCAAGACCCATCTGATCTACAAAGGGCAGAAGATTACCGTCCGCGAAGTCGATAACAGGGTCGCCTACATCGAGTTCGACGATCCGGTCAATCCGAAGGTCTTAATCGAAATTCACGCCCTTTTGACCCACGCCCATGAGCTTAGCGAGTGACGTCATTTCCTTTTATCTTGAAAATAAAAGGGACTTGCCCTGGAGGAGGGAACCGACTCCTTACCGGGTTTATGTCTCCGAAATCATGCTGCAGCAGACCCGGATCGAGGCGGTCATCCCGTATTTCGAGCGCTTCATGAAGGCGTTCCCGACGCTTAACGACCTCGCCCAGGCGGACGAAGACACCTGTCTCAAGCTTTGGGAAGGACTCGGGTATTATTCGAGAATCAGGAATCTGCATAAGTCGGCTCAAATTGTTGCGGAGAAGGGAGGAGGAAAACTTCCGGACACGTACGAAGAATTGATCGGGCTGCCCGGAATCGGGGAATACACGGCCAAAGCCATTCTCGCTTTCGCGTTCCATAAACCTTATGTCCCCGTGGACGGGAACCTCATGAGGCTTTACGCCCGGCTCGAGGAAGATAAGACTCCGCCTTCGACTCAGAAAGGCGGAAAAAACAGCCTTTTTACCAAGACCGGAGATTATTTTTTAAAGCGCTTGGACGGGGATCCGTCCTCCTACGGACAGGGTCTGATGGAACTCGGGGAGAGAGTCTGCATCCCGGATACCGCACCGCACTGTGAGATATGTCCTTTGAAGGCGTACTGCAAAGCCTTCAAGGACCATAAGACCCTTCTATATCCTTCTCCGAAAGAAAAGCCCGAAAAGAAGAGCGAGGAAAGAACCGTGCTCGTCTTTTATCAAGGCGGGAAGTATTTCATTAGGAAGAGGGAAGAGAAAGGCTTATTGGCCTCCTTATACGGCTTCTGCGATCTAGCAGGGAAGAAGGATCAGAACGAAATCGGAGAGATTCTGAAAGAGAAGAATCTGAAGGTTTCTTCCGTCAAAAAGCTCTGCTCGTATAAGCACGTGTTCACCCACCGGATCTGGAACGTGAGCGCGTACCTCGTATCCTTGGACGGGGGAGTAACAGAGGACGGGATCTGGGCGGATAAGGAGTCCATGCTTGACAAATATTCGTTCCCTTCGGCGTACCGAAAGATTCTCGAAAAGCTCTTTTAAACGCGAGAAGGGCGGCCGCGGGGCCGCCCTTTTGGATTCCATGCCGGATTTCTCTTATTTCGTCAGAAGGCCCAGGCAAGGTTCAAAATCGACGCCGTAGGTCAGCATGTCCTTCTGCCCGTCCTTCTCGGTTTGAATCATCGCGGCGTGGACGAAGTCGTGCGCGGCTTTGACCGCGTCCTTCATCTTGTAGCCTAAGACGAGCTTGCTCGTCAAAACCGAGGCGAAGACGTCTCCCGTCCCGTGGCAGGTGTAGGGGAGGCATTCGGTCGAATAGGTCGAGATGCTCCCGTCTTCATTCGTGAAGGCGCAGCCGATGCTGTTAGAAGGGAAGTGAATCCCCGAGAGGACCACTTTCGACGGGCCGAGCTTCTTTAAGTCGGCGATGAGCGAACGGATTTCTTCTTCGTCCGCCTCGTTCGAGACGAATCTATGTCCGGTCAAGAAGCAGGCTTCCGTGATGTTCGGACGGACGATGTCCGCGTGCGCGATGAGCTTCCGCATCAGCTCGACGTGCTGATCGCCGAATCCCGGATACATCTTCCCGTAAGCCGCGAACGCCGGGTCGACCAGTACGAACGTGCTTTCTTCTTTCAGGCGCTTAAAGACTTCGATGACCGGCTCGATCTGGCTGTCGCCGAGATAGCCGGTGTAGATTGCGTCGAAATGATGGTTGTAGTCCGCCCATTTGTCGATGGTCGGGAGAATCTCCTGGGTCAAATCGACGTAGGTCCAGGATTTGAACTGCGTGTGATTGCTTAAGATTGCGGTCGGAAGCCCGACAGCCTCGATTCCACAGGCGCTGATGATCGGAAGCGCCACGGTCAATGAGCACCGCCCCATGGCCGAATAGTCCTGCAGGGTCAGGATCCTTTTCTCTTTCATATTTCTTTCTTTTCGTCTCCTTTCGTGCATGTCTATTATCTCTTTTTTTAAACCGGATTGTATGAAAAAAGGGATCCCGTTTCCGGAAATCCCTTTCTGTACCGAATGAAGGACGGAAAGAACTAGATCTTTCTGTTGTAGAATTCGACGACGGCCGCTTCGTTGATCTCCGGAGTGAGTTCTTTTCTTTCCGGCAGACGGACGAAGGTCCCTTCCTTCTTCTCCTTGTCGACGGAGATGTACGGGACGACCGAGACCTGAGCCTTGAGGGCATCGTCGACTAAAGCGAACTTCTTGGCCTTATCGGTAAGGGAGATGACGTCGCCGACCTTAACGAGGTAGGACGGGATGTCGACCTTCTTGCCGTTGACCAGGACGTGTCCGTGGTTGACGAGCTGACGGGCACCGCGGCGGGTACGGGCGAAACCGCAGCGGAAGACCAGGTTGTCGAGACGGCTTTCGAGGATGCGGAAGAACGCGAGACCGGTTACGGTGTTCTTATCGGCGCGGGCGATCATGTAGAGTCTTCTGAACTGCTTTTCGGAAACTCCGTAGGTCTCTCTTAACTTCTGCTTTTCCTGCAGCTGCTGTCCGTATTCGGATAACTTCTTCGGACGGGCAAGGGCGGAACCGTGCTGACCCGGCGCGTACGCTCTCTTCTTGAGCTCGACACCGGTGCCTAAGACGGAATAGCCGAGACGGCGGCTTTTCTTCCAAGACGAACCAACGTATCTAGACATGTTTTTCAAATCCTTTCTTTTCTAGAGCACAGGATAGGTATGAATCCTTCTGACCCCGGGTGGTTCCGGTTCGCCGCTTCGGTAGCACGGTTACTTGTTTTCCGGAATCATCGGACAGGCGAATATTCATAAGCTACTCACTTATGCGTATTTATCTTAAGGAAGAGAACGTCCCTTGTCAAGGTAAAATCCGACGTTTTTAAGCGGTAAACGCGCTGGAAAGAAGGGAAGCCGCTTCGCTCGAAGACGGGACGAGGTTCGGTAAGGATAAAGACGACGCGATCGAGTTGTAATACCCTAAGAGCACGCCCAGGAAATTGTTCTCGTAGATCATCTTCCCGACCGTGTAGACGCTGCCGTCGGAGAGATACAGCACCGAATCGAGGAAGTTGTAGAACGGCACGATACCGCTTAACGCGGTTAACAGAGCCGAGATGATCACGACGTCGAAGACGCCGATCACAAGCCCGATGACGCCGCCCAAGATCCTGTTGACCGGTCCGACGACCTTCACGTTATTGAGCTTCTTGGCGAAGTGTTTCAGGATAATGACGAGGATATAGAACACGACGAAGAGGACGGCGAAGGCGATCGCGGTGAAACTCAGATGCGCCGCAGACGAGGCCAGATACTCGGATAAAGGAAGCGCCGGATTCGAAGCCGGGACGGCCGCGGTCACGAACGAAACGACGTATCCGACGAGGAAGGATGGTAAGGAAACCGAGGCGAGCGCGACGTCCAGAAGCGATTTGCCCGCGTAGGCAGATAACATCGAAGGGAAGATCGTCTTATCGGTGAGCTGGCTCGAGGAGACGATCCAGTTCATCACGTTCTGGGAGGAGTTGGTGTTGATTCCTTTCGAAGCGAGATAAGCGTAGACGTAGAGATCCTGCGCGTCGTTTCCACTCGTTACCAAAGCGGAAGTGCCTTTATTCACGAAGAACGAATTGTACGAGCTGAGCATACTGTCTCCCCAGGAATTGAGGGAATAGAGCCACTCCCCGACAGGTTTAGCGAGGAGATACGCCGCGAAGAAGGCGAGAATCAGCCCGAATAAGGACAGGATTCCGTAGAGGAAACCTTTTTTCACGTAAAGGACGACGGCGGCTAAGACGATAATCAGATAGACGAGGGATATCCAGT
>CAYUFI010000067.1:0-5210 GCA_964444175.1 uncultured Clostridiaceae bacterium
TATATGTCCGGCGGCAAGCGCATGGAAGTCCGTGAGTAAGAGGGGGAGATAAAGAAAACAGTATGAGTGAAAAAAGAAGTCTGAAAAGCGTTGCTTCCCGCTTCTATAACGGAGCCGGAAAGTCGATCCTGTCGTCCGTCCTGATGGTGCTGGCCGGAATCCTTCTGGGATTCATCCTGATGCTGATCTCGGCCGGAAGCGTCCGCGGAGCCAACCCGGCTAAAGGTCTCGGGCTGCTCTTCGCAGGGCCGTTCTCGGCTTTGAATCCGGGACGCGCCTTCGGAAACATGTTGTTCTACACGGTCCCGCTGATTTTCACGGGACTTTCCGTCGCGATCGCGTATAAGACGGGCCTCTTCAACATCGGGGCGCCGGGACAGTTCCTCATGGGAACGATGCTGTCTCTCGAAATCGCTTTGAACATCGATTCGACCGGAAATCCCGTCCAGGGTTTCTTCGTGTGGCTGTTGGCTTTGGTCGTCGGCATGATCGGCGGCATCCTCTGGGGTCTCATCCCGGGGGCGTTGAAGGCCTACTTCGGCATCAACGAAGTCATCATCTGCATCATGACGAACTGGATTGCGGCCAACATGGTCTCCTGGGTCTTCAAGGACCAGACGAACATCATCAATACCGCGAGCGGCAAGTCCGGTTATCTGATTACGACCGGCGTCACCGGGAACGGCACTCCGACGATTGGGCTCGACAAGATTTCGAACGGGTCGTATCTCGATTTCGGAATCGTCGTCGCTATCCTCTTCGCCGTCCTGATCTGGTTCTTACTCAATAAGACGACGCTCGGCTACTCGATGAAGGCCTGCGGTCTCAACAAGGACGCGGCCAAGTACGCCGGCATCAACGATAAGTTCAACATCATGATGTCCATGGGCATCGCGGGCGGTTTGGCCGCCATCGGCGGAGTCCTCTACTATCTGAACCCCAGAATCGAGCTTCAGTTCCAGGCGTCCTACTCGGCGTTACCTTCCTACGGGTTCGACGGCATTTCCGCTGCGTTCTTAGCAAACTGCAACCCGGTCGGCGTCATCTTCGCGGCTTTGCTGATCCGCTATCTCAGCGCGGCGGGCGCGAACCTCTCCACGGCGGGTTATAACAAGTATTTCGCCGATATCATCATCGCGGTCATCATTTACTTCGCGGGCTTCACCAAGCTGATTCAGATGCAGTTCCCGAAGATTGCCGCGTTCTTCAAGAATCTGCCCGGCAAGTTCCAGAAGAAGGAGATGGTTAGAGAAGGTGCTGCCGAAGGCGCTTCCGCACAGGCCCTTCCGGAAGTTTCCGAAAAGCCGGCCGAAGAAGTAAAAGCCGAACCGGTTAAGGAAGGAAAGAAGGAAGAACCGGCCGGGGAAAGGAAGAAGGAGGAAGCTCTTCCCGCAAAGAAAGAAGAAGCTCCGGTAGCGCCGGAAGTTCCTCATGAAAAGAAAGCAGAACCGGCTGCTTCCGTTCAGAAGAAACCGGTAAAGAAAGCGGCTTCCGCAGCAAAGAAGACCGCGTCGAAGAAGACTCCTTCCAAAGCGAAGAAGGCTTCTTCGGACAAGACCAAGGCCGATAAGAAAGGAGGAAAGGAATAGGTATGGGCATCAGTTTCGGATTCGTCCTGCAGCAGACCATTCTGTGCATGATTCCTTTGCTTCTTGTCGCTCTGGCCGGCGCGTTCGCCGAACACTCGGGCGTCATCAACCTCGCTCTCGACGGCTGTATGATTTTCGGCGCATTCATCGGCGCGATATTCACGAAGGCTATGATCGACTGCGGAGCCTTCGAAGCGACTTCCCAGGGGCTCTATGTCCTTTCGATGCTCGTTGCCGCGGCGTCGGGCGCGTTGTTCTCCCTGCTGCTGTCCTTTGCGGCCATCAACCTGAAGGCGGACCAGACGATCATCGGCACGGCCATGAACCAGCTGGCTCCAGCCATCGTCTCGACCTTCGCCCTCTTGCTCTTCAACCAGGAAAAGGTCGTTTCCGGCGGAAACTTCATCCTGATCGCCTCTTCGTATTCGTCGAAGGGATTCGGGGACGCCGTCGCGAACAACGCCTTCCTCGGATTCTTCTTCGACAAGGTGTATCTGTCAACGTATCTGGGAATCGTCATCTTCGTCCTCTTATCGATCTGGATGTATAAGTCCAAGATCGGCACGCACATGCGGGCCTGCGGCGAACATCCGGGCGCGGCCGACTCGGTCGGTATCAACGTCTACAGGATGAGATATCTCGGCACCTCAATCTCCGGCGCCTTGGGCGGGTTAGGCGGATTCATCTACATCGCCACGGTCGCCGCGACCACCGCCGAATCCTCGGTCGGAGGCATGGGCTTCTTAGCGCTGGCCATCATGATCTTCGGCAACTGGAAACCTCTCACCATCGCTCTGGGTTCGTTCCTTTTCGGGTTCTTGAAGTGCTTAGGCGTCTTAAGCGCGCAGATTCCGTTCTTAGCGGCGCTGAACCTCCCGATGTACTTCTACAACATGGTTCCGTACATCGTGGTCATCATCGTCCTCGTCATCACGCACAAGAAGTCCGGCGTACCGAAGGCCGAAGGCATCCCGTACGACAAGGGCAACCGTTAATCCAGTTCATGACGGTGTATACGAAAGAAGGAAGGCTCTTCCTTCTTTCTTTTTCAGAAGAAAATAGGAGAACACTCTATGTCCATCGAAGAAGAAATCGCCGCATACGTCCCGTATAACGAACAGGAAGAAAGGGATAAGGAACTGATCTTGCGTGCCTTGAAGGAAGACGACATCTTCCTTCGCTCGAACGTCATCGCCCACATGTCCGCCTCGAGCTGGGTCGTGAATCAACATTTCGACAAGGTCCTGATGTGCTTCCATAAGATCTACCAGTCCTGGAGCTGGTTAGGAGGGCACGCCGACGGAAATAAGGACCTGAAGGCGGTCGCTTTGAAGGAAGTACGGGAAGAAAGCGGACTGCAGAACCTCAAAATCCTTTATCCGGGAATCTTCTCGATCGAATCGCTGACCGTTGACGGACACATCAAGAAAGGAAAGTACGTCTCGTCCCATCTGCATCTGAACGTGACCTATCTTCTTCAGGCGGACGAGAACGAACCGTTAAGGATCAAAGAAGACGAGAATACCGGCGTAAGGTGGTTCACTCTAGACGGGGCAATCGAAGCTTCGAGCGAACCCTGGTTCAAAGAACACGTCTATAACAAACTCAACAAAAAACTTCTTGAATATCTGAAGGAAGGAAAAATCCGGAGGGAGTAATCTCTCCGGATTTCGTCTTATTTCCCGTATTCGGATAGGTTCTTCAGCTCGAAGAAACGGGGCAGGCCGTGTTCTTTTTGAAGCGGGACGTCTCCTTCTATCAGAGGGAGGGCGTAGGAGAAGAACGCCTCCGTCGCTTTCTTCGTTTTTAAATCGTAATAGGACGGATCGATGTAGCGGACCTTATTTCCGATAAGGGAAGCGTCTTTTAAAACGTACTCGATCTTATACGGATCGTAAGAGACGCGCTTCAGAGCGACCATCTTTCCGCTCTCGTGATGTAAGAGGGCTTGTACGGCCTTTTCCCCGCAGATACGCGCCTCGGTCACGTCCGTTTTGGAGCGGCAGGACAGATCGCAGCGCTGGGGGACGTTGAACTCGATCGCGCGGACCTTATATCCTTTTTCCGAAACGAGGGAAGCAAGATAGGAGGAGACACCTCCTAACTGCGGATGCCCGAAGGCGTCCTTCTTTCCGCTCTCTCCGATTGGACGGCCGTCTTGGTCCGCGATTCCTTCCGATACGGCGAAGAACGCCACGTGTTTTTCACGATAGACGCTTTCGACGTCCTTTAAGAATTCATGGATGTCGAACGGATATTCCGGAAGATAGATCCTGTCCGGGCCTTTCTCAGTCAGATCCGCCAGAGAAGAGGAAAGCGTGAGCCACCCGGCGTCGCGTCCCATCAGCTCGACGATGTTGACCTTTCCTTTTTCGTAGGAGGAGGAATCCGCGACGATTTCCGAGAAGGCCGAGGCGATGTATTTCGCCGCGCTCCCGTAGCCCGGCGTGTGGTCCGTCTCGGTTAAATCGTTATCGACCGTCTTAGGGATTCCCAGGATGAAACGGTCCCGAATCCCTTCTTCTTCGAGATACCTTCCATATTGATAGACCGTGTCCATGCTGTCGTTTCCGCCGTTATAGGCGATGTAGGAAATATGATAACGGTCCAGCATTCCGTCAATCTTCCGGTAATCCGAAAGATCGTCTCTGAAATCTTTTAATTTCTTCCGGCACGAACCGAACGCTGCTCCCGGAGTCTGTAAGAGATAGGAGAGTTCCTTCCGATCTTCCTTTTTGATTTCGATGATCTTTCCGTCCATGAATCCCTCGATTCCGTATAGGCCGGCGTAGACGTGATCGATCTCTTTTGAATTCAAAGCGCAAGATAACGCCCCGTAGGCCGAAGCGTTGATGACGGCGGTAGGTCCGCCCGACTGCATGTAGAGGAAATTATGTTCCATAGCTCGAATCTTTTCTCCTTTTAGAGAGGATTTTTAACCATTATAGAAGATTTCCGCTCTTCTTTTTTAGGAAGAGGACGGAAAAGACGGATTTTTATTTTCCTCCGTTTACGGAATATTTACAAAACATTGAATTCCTCCCAGATCGTCGATGCGCTCCCCGGCTTTGTATTTTCTAACGCATTCCAATTTGAATTCTTTCGTAAACCTCATAGAAAAGAGACCCTCCAGTTGGAAGTCCAACTTTTGGGTCTCACCTCAAAGGCCCGGCTCGCTTTTATATCCGTTATTTTACCCAATGTCCGTTTTTAACAGGACAAGAGAACAAATGCTTCAAAAAACGATTGACAAGCGCCTTAAATCAAAGTAATATAACAAAGCACGGAAACCCGTGAAAGCAGAAATGCGTCTTTAGCTCAGTTGGTTAGAGCGCGCCCCTGATAAGGACGAGGTCAGAAGTCCGAGCCTTCTAAGACGCACCATCTAGAAAAGCGAACCTGTCCGGAAGGACGGGTTTTTCTTATTGAAAAGGGTACCCTCTTTTCTCTATAATAATTCACGCCGGAACCTTAGATCAGCGGGAGATCGCTTCCTTCACACGGAAGAGGCCGATGGTTCGACCCCATCAGGTTCCACCATTTGTGCCTCTTTAGTATAATGGCCATTACGACCGCCTTGTAAGCGGTAAACGCTAGTCCGATTCTGGCAAGAGGCACCAT
>CAYUFI010000068.1:0-5126 GCA_964444175.1 uncultured Clostridiaceae bacterium
TGACTTTATACAGAACGGATTTCTTGTAGTTTGTGTTTTTTCGGGAAATTCCTATAATGAAAACAGAAGTTTTACTTAGAAAAGAGGAAAAATCGAAATGAAAGATTACGCTATCGTACTCGACTCCACCTGCAACATGACCGCCGAGCTGCTCAAGGAGTTCTCTTTGGACTACATCCCGATGTCGGTTTCGATCGACGACAAGATTTATCCGGCCGATCTGACCTGGAAGGACATGTCCCCGCACGATTTCTATGAACTGATGAAACAGGGGAAGCGCCCGTACACGCAGGCCGTGAACGACTCGCAGTTTTACGACGCGTTCAACGCCTATCTGCAGAAAGGCGTCGACGTCCTCTACATCGGCTGCTCCTCGGGTCTTTCCGCCTCGGTCAAAAACGGGGCCAAGGTCGCCAAGGAATTCATGACGGCGCATCCGGAGATCAAGATCATCGTGGTCGATGCGCTCAATTCCGGCATGGGTCAGGGCCTGATGGGCATCCGCGCGAGCGAAATGCGCGCGGAGGGGAAGTCCATCGACGAAGTCACTTCGGAAATCGAACGGACGAAGCTCTGCTACAACCAGTGGGGTTCGACCGGCTCATTGACCTATCTGAAGAACGCAGGCCGCGTCAAGGCATCTTCGGCGTTCTTCGGGAACATCATCGGCATCAAGCCGATCATCATCTCGGACACGCTCGGGAACAATTTCGCCTATAAGAAGGTCCGCGGACGCAAGGCGGCCTTACAGGAAATCGCCGACTCGGTCGTCCGCACGGCCGTCGAACCGGAGAAGCACTATCTTTCGATCGACCAGGCGGACTGCCTCGAAGACGCGGAGAAGCTGCGCGCCCTGATTGAGGAGAAGGTCCATTTCAAGCGGGTCTTCATCGTCCCGCTCGGACCGATTTTAGGGGCTTCCTGCGGACCGGAAACGATCATCGCCTACAACTACGGCACGGAAGTGACCGTTACGGGAAAGTAAACGCCGTCTATGGACTGCAAGACTCTGGACGGGGCTTCTTTCCGCTTGCTCCTGAAGAGCGGGTACAGTGCCCTTTCCGCGCATTATCAGGAAATCAACGACCTGAACGTCTTTCCCGTCCCCGACGGGGATACCGGAACGAATATGAAAATGACGTTCGAATCGGGTCTTAACAGTGTCGAGGAGAGCGACAGGATCGACGAAGTCGCCGCCTCGTTCGCCAAAGGCATGCTCTTCGGGGCCCGCGGGAATTCGGGCGTTCTGTCCTCGCGCTATTTCAACGGCCTTTCGGAAGGCTTGAAAGGCCACTCTTCGGTTTCCGTCCAAGAATTCGCCTTGGCCATGGTCTCGGCGTACCAGATTGCCTACCAGGCGGTCGACGACCCGGCCGAAGGGACGATCTTGACCGTCGCCCGGGAAGGAATCGAGAACGTGAGGGCGAACATCGATTATTCCAAGATCACCTACGCCTCGTTCTTCGCGATGGTCGTCGACGCCATGAAGGTCTCGCTCGACCATACGCCGGAACTGCTGCCGATTCTGAAGGAATCGGGGGTCGTCGATTCGGGCGGGAAGGGGCTTTTAACGATTTTCCAGGGATTCCTAGGATATTTTACCGGGGAGAGCTTAGAGGAAGGTTTCCGGGAAGAGACGGATTCTTCCTCTTCGTCTTTGCCGAAATACGATTTCTCCCTCTTTAACGAGAATTCCGTCCTCGAATACGGGTACTGCACGGAGTTCCTGCTCCAGCTGCAGAATTCGAAGATCGACATCCCCTCGTTTGACCTGGAGAAGTTCATTTCCTTCCTGCACGGCCACGGGAACTCCCTCGTCTGCTTCCAGAACGGATCGATCGTCAAGGTCCACATCCACACCAAGAAGCCGTACGAAGTCATCGAGTTCGCCCAGCGCTACGGGGAATTCCTGACGTTTAAGATGGAGAACATGGCGCTGCAGCACAACAACGTCGTCGAAAAGAAGAATAAGAAAGCTCAGACCAAGAAGAAGTTCGCGATCGTCTCGATCGCCCAGGGCGAAGGGTTGATCCGGATGTTCAAGGACCTCGGTTCGGACATCGTTCTCGACGGAGGGAAGACGATGAACACGTCTTCTTCCGAACTGATCGACGCCTTCGAAGAGGCGAACGCGGACACCATCATCGTCTTACCGGATAACGCGAACATCCTGATGGCGGCGCACCAGGCGGCGAACCTCTATAAGAACAGCAAAATCTACGTCCTTGAGACGAAATCCATCCCGGCCGGATACGCCTGCCTTTCGATGCTCGTCGGGGACGAGCAGACGGCCGAGGACTGCTATGAGTCCATGAAGGAAGAGAACGAATGGGTCGTCTCCGGCTTCATCTGCCGCTCGATCCGCAACACGACCGCCGACGGGGTGAAATGCGTCGAAGGGAACTACATCGAAGGCGTGAACGGGAAGCTCGTCGGCTGCGACGCTGCTATCGGAGACGCACTCAAGAATCTCTTAAGCCATGTCGAAGATATTTCCGAAAAGGAAACGCTGTTCTTCTTCTACGGGAATTCAGTTACCGAGGAAGAGGCTAGGAAGACCAAGGCGGAGATCGAGAAGCTTTATCCGCAGCTCGAAGTGGCCCCGTTCAAAGGAGACCAGGCGGTCTACGACTACCTGTTCGGGATCAACTGATTATGAAAGAAATCGTCATCGATACGCTGGGGGCCGATTTAGGCCCGTCCGTCCTGATTGAAGGCGCTGTCAGGGCGCATAGGGATCATCCGGACTGCCGGATCGTCCTCGTCGGTTTTAAGAAAGAAATCGAAGAGGAACTGACAAAGGAAGGGGAGGACCTTTCCGCTTACGGAATCATCGATTCCCTCCCGCTCGACCCGTCCGTGCACGACGTGATGGGGATGCTGCGCTTCAAAGGAAAGTGCTCTTTGACCGACGCGTATAACTACGCTAAAGAGAACGGAGGCGTCGCCGGCGTGGTTTCGGCCGGTCCTACGGGTATGGTCTTAGTCGCCTCAATCCGCCATCTCGGTCTGCTCGAAGGGGTGAATTTCCCCTGCCTCGCGGCGAAATTAAAGAACGTTCGCGGGAACCCGGTGATCTTGGCGGACTGTGGGGCGAACATCGAAGTCCCGGCCGAAAAGATTGTTACCTTCGCTTTGCTCGGCAAGGCTTTCGCCTCCGCGTGCGGGATCTCTTCTCCGCGCATCGGTCTAATGAACGTGGGGAAGGAAGACACCAAGGGCGATTCGATCCGGAAAAAGGCGCTCTCGATTCTGGACGCGCGGAAGGAAGAACTGAATTTCGTCGGGAACCTCGAAGGGAGCGATTTGCTTCTGGACAAAGCGGACGTCATCGCCTGCGACGGGTTCTCGGGAAATCTGCTTCTGAAGAACACGGAAGCGACAGCGCTCATCTGCGAGAAGATCGTAAGGACGGTCGGTAAGGACGATCCGAAAGCGCTCCAAGCGGCGGACTTCATCCATGCGAACTTCGCGTATAACGAGCTCGGAGGGGCGTTCTTACTCGGCACGAAGAAGACGGTCGTCAAGGCCCACGGGGCGGCGAACGCGTCTTCCATCCGTTCCATCGTGAGTGATATCCTCGACGTGGACAAGGGGAACATCGTTATGAAGATGCAGGAAGAAATCCTGAAGGCGGGGTCATCCGTTGGAAAGGGCGTATGAAGAAGGCTCCGGCCTTCTTTTTTCTTAAAAAGAAAATGTGCACGGGATATGGTAGAATGAGAAAGTAACCGGAACTTATGGAAAATTTACTGATTTTGGAAAGTGCGCCGTTTAGGCCTTCGGAACTCATTCTCGTCCTCGCGACGATGTTCTTAGCCGGCGCGATGATCGGCTACGTCCTCGAAGTCCTCTTCCGGCGTTTTATCACGGCACACAAATGGGTCAATCCGGGCTTTATGAAAGGCCCGTGGCTGCCGATGTACGGCTTCGGCCTGTTGATCATCTTCCTGATCTGCTATCTGCTTTATACGTTCCTTCCTTCGGAATGGACGTTCTATAACCCGTTCGGGGATCTCTACGGTAGGACGGGGGCGTCCGGTCCGACGGTGTACGATCTAGTTCCGCTCGCGATTATGTCCGTTGGACTCATCGGCCTCGAGTTCACGGCGGGCCTCATCTTCGTCAAGGGATTCAGGGTGAAGCTCTGGGATTACTCGAACATGCGCGGGAACATCCTCGGAATCATCTGCCCGCTGTTCAACCTCATCTGGTGCGCGGTTGCGGTGCTCTACTACTACCTGATTAACCCGCTAGTCTACCGGATTTTCTCGAGCCTCTTCGACTACATGTTCGGCTCCTCCCCGCATTTCTGGTTCATCTTCCTCATCGGGCTCGTCTACGGGATCTTCTTCATCGACTTGGTCGATTCGCTCGGCCTCTTCACGAAGGTGGCCAAGGTCGCCAAGGAATCGAACATCGTCACGACCTACGAGAACGTGCGGAACGAACAGAGGAAGCGCAACAGGGAAGCGCGGAAGAAGATCGCCGAGGCGATGCCTTCCTTCCTGAAAGCCGGTTCGGCGAAAGGCGGAAAGACCAAGGAGAAGATCAAGGAAATGGCGTATAAGGCCGTCTTAATCGATCCGGACAAGTCGAGTAAACCCGCCGAGAACTACGACGAGCACGGCCGTCCGGTCAGGGAAGAGGACGTGGAAAAGAAGGAAGAAAGGAAGTAGTTCCTCCTCTTTCTATTGACAGGGCTTCTCCTTTTTCCCATAATGAATGGGCCTAAGGACTCGGGGTGTAGTGTAGCTGGTTAGCGCGCCTGCTTTGGGAGCAGGAGACCGACAGTTCGAATCTGTCCACTCCGACCATTGGAAGGACTCCGTCCCGGAAGAAGTTCCGGGACTTTTCTTTTTCGGTTAGGGAAGAGAACCCTTCTTTATTTCCGTCCCTTATAATAAAAGTATGGATTTCCTGAAAGCTCTGAAAAAGAACACCGTCCCATCTACGGAAGATTTCACCGAGACGGACGCCCTCGCGGCCGCGTGGCTTTCGTATTACGACTATAGGGAGAAAGAAACGGAAGGGGAATACGCTCTGAAGGACATCAATCCTTCTGCGGATGGCTTTTATTACGACGCTTCGTACCGGAAGGACGCGGAAAAGCTCTTTCCTTTGTT
>CAYUFI010000069.1:0-4632 GCA_964444175.1 uncultured Clostridiaceae bacterium
AACGGCGGCAAGCTCCTGAAGGAAGGCGGATACGATTTCGATATCTGCTACACCTCCTATCTGAAGCGCGCCATCCACACCCTCCAGTACGTCCTCGACGAGATGGACCGCAACTTCTTGCCGGTCATCAAGTCCTGGAAGCTGAACGAAAGACATTACGGAGCCCTGCAGGGACTCAATAAGGCCGACACCGCCGCCAAGTACGGCGACGAGCAGGTCAAGATCTGGAGACGTTCCTTCGCGGTCCGCGCTCCGGAATGCGAAAAGGGCGATCCGAAGAGAGATCCGGCCGTCGATCCGCATTACCGCGACGTCGAGAACAAGGATGAACTCCCGCGCGTCGAATCCCTGAAGGATACGATCGCCCGCGTCATCCCGTATTACGAATCGGAAATCCTCCCGCAGCTCAAGGCGGGCAAGAGAGTCCTCATCGCCGCGCACGGCAACTCCTTACGTGCCCTCGTGAAGTATCTCGACAACATTTCCGACGACGATATCGTATCGGTCAACATCCCGACCGGCGTCCCTCTGGTCTACACGTTCGACGACGACATGAAGGTCGTCGACCGCCACTATCTGGGCGATGCCGCCGCGATTGCCGCGAAGATGCAGGCTGTCGCGAACCAGGGCAAGGCCAAGAAGTAAAAAGGTTCTTAACCCCAAACGAAAAGCGCCTTTCGGGGCGCTTTTCTCGTATTCCTTTTTTCTTCGGATTTCCGAACGGCTTACTTGTTCTTCTCGAGATAAGCGTGGAAATCCTTGGCCAGGTCCGGATAATTAATCTTCCCGACATTCGTGTGCGGGAAGTTTTCACGCAAGAAGACGAAGTCCGGGAGCTCGTATTTATTGAAGCGAAGCTTCAGATCCGCGAGGATGGCTTTCTTCGTCTCTTCGAAAGGATGCCCTTCGTCGACTCCGACGTACAGGACCGTGTAGTCCCTTCCTTTGTACGTCTCTCCGAGGTAGGCGCATTCGAGGACGCCGTCGACGGAGGAAACCGCCTTTTCGATCGCGAGCGGATAGATGTTCAGGCCCTTCTTCTTGATCATTCTCTTCTTGCGCGAGCAGAAATAGACGAATCCGTCGTCGTCGACCTTGCCGATGTCGCCCGAGAGGACGTATTTCTTTCCGTCTATCTCGTAGAACGGGTTCGCTTCGTGCATGTACCCTTCCATCAGGGTCTCGCCCGTGATGGCGATTTCCCCGAGTTCGCCGTGTCTGACTTCCTTATGGTCCTCATCGAGGATCTTGACCTGCACGTTCGGAAGCGGACGCCCGATCGTCCCGTCCTTATGGTCCTTGAGGCGGTTGACGCAGAGGACCGTGACGGTCTCGGTCAGGCCGTAGCCTTCCATGAGCATGCCTTTCGACCCGCTCTCGGAGAGGACCTTGTTGAAGCGTTCGAGCAGGGAAGGGGAGATGAAGTCCCCGCCGACCCAGCACTGCTCCAGCGGTTTTAAGAGGTCTCCGCGGAAGTCTTTGTTCTTCAGCAGGGCTTCGTAAATCGCCGGAACCCCGATGAGGTACGTCAGTTTCTTCTGCTTCAGGAGCTTCACGACCGGCTTGGTGTGGAACTTCGGCATCAAAGCGATTCTTCCGCCGGCGAGCATCAGAGCCATCACGCCCATGGTCAGCCCGAAACCGTGGAACATCGGCAGGACCGCGAGCATCGTCTTGTCGAAGAACTGCTTCCTGTCCGTATATTCCATAATCCACATGGAATTGTCGAGCAGGGCGAGGAAGGCGTAGTCGGATAAGACAATCGACTTCGAAACGCCGGTCGTCCCGCCCGAAGAAAGAATGATCCGTCCTCTCTTAGAAGGGTAATCGACGTAATCCGGATCTCCTTTTAGAGGTTTGACGTCTTTTAAGTACGTCGCGAATTCTTTTTTGTGTTCTTTGTAGGCCGCGAGCTGCTTCTTCGCGATCAATGAGAATCCGAACCGCTTGAGCCCGTTCAGGGAATCCGTCGGGGAAACGGTCAGGATGGGAATCTTCCTGGCGAGGATCTTGTCGTAGAAGCGGATGAAAAGGCTGATCGTGACGAGCAGCTTCGAATGCTTGTCCTCGTATTCCTTCAGGATGTTTTCCTGCGAAGTGAGCGGATGGAGAAGGTGGATCGAAAGGCCACACTGGCTCGCCGCGTAGAAGCAGGCGACCGATTCCGGCGTGTTCGGGGCGACTAACGTGATGAGGTCGCCTTCCTTGAGGCCGATTTTCCGGTAATACGCGGAGAAGGAGCGGACAATCTTCAAAAACGAATTGTACGAGATCGTCTTTCCTTCGTAAAAGATGACCGGGGCGTCTTTTCTGAGGCGCACCGTGTCGAGGAAATTGCTGTAAATGCTCTTGTCTAACTGGTACATAAGTTTTTCTCTTTCTCAAACGGGCTTCAAAACCGATTTATTGTACCATTCTTTCTTAGGAAGGCGAAACCGCGGGCGGACACCCGGTTCCTTTTGTCCTAAAAAGAAAACCCGCCTGAACGAAGGACGGGTCAGAAGAAACGGTAGCCGAGCGGGCAGCAGACCGCCGCGATCAGGAGGACGTTGACGGGCTGGTGCAGGACGTAGATGTAGAGGGTCTTGCTTCCGACCCAGTCGAAGAAACGGTGCCATTTCCCGTCGAGTTTGGGAAGAAGGGACTTCCTGTCTTTATAGACGGTCTCGCCTAAGAAGGCCCCGATCAATGTGAACCCGATCCAGGGCAGGACCTGGAAATAGTCCGCGCCGGTGCGGTAGAGCCCGGCCATCGCGAGGAAGAAATGCGGGACGGAAAGTCCGATGACCGCCTCGAACCCGTTGTGCGCGTCCGCTGGCGTCATCATCGGTCCCCCCGGAGCCGTGTCGTAGGCCTGGAGGATGTCGTACCAGATCTGCGTCCCGGTCGTCGGCATTCGGTGTTCCATCGGCAGAGTGTAGCAGAACGGCATGATGAACCCGTACGCCAATATGGCCAGTCCCAGCCCGAGGAAGATGTATTTGTGGTGCGGGATCTTCTGAATCAAAGCGACCAGCAGCGTTCCGATTGCGAGCGAGAAGAGGACGCCGAAGAGGATGCGGAAATCGAAGTAGTTCTTCGGGTCGATCGCGTACGAGATGTGAAAGAGCAGATACGTCGCCAGGTCGATGACGAACGTCGCTAAGAAGATCTTTCCGGCGTGCTTCATGTTGTTGTGCGAGAACGTGCACGAGATGCCCGAGATCATGAAGAACAGGAAGGCCAGGTTGTGGAAATAGTGGCGGATGTAGGGCGGGTTAAAATAATAGGAGCTCAGAGCGCTCTGAAGCGTGTTGAAAAACGGATTGTTCACCTCCCTGAAATTAAAGAACAGACCGTTGAGGTCGCTCAGCATGTAGATCATGTGGTCCACGCACATGCCTAAGATTGCCACGCCGCGGATGAAGTCGATTTCCCAGACGCGGCTCTTTTTAGCGGGTTTCAGCGAGGAGGACTCCGCCTCTCTTGTTTCTTCTGACATATCGTTCTTATTTTAGGGAAGGGGCGTTTCCTTTTACAAGGGCGGAAAGGATACACATTCCGCGCTTTTCCGCTTAAAATAAAGAAAAGAAGTGAACACAAAGGAAAAAAACAGGTATGGCTCAGAAACGTTACATCGACTTTATGACCAACGAAAGCCGTCTCGCGAACGAGGAGATGCAGAGATACCATTCCCGGAAGGAAGTTATCGATCTCTGCGAGATGATATCCGTCAAGGCTCTGCCCGAGGATATCCAGGAGTACATTCGGAAGAACATCTCCTTTCTGATGAATTACGCTCCGCACCTGACCATGCAGATCTATCTGGCCACGATCGTAGCGTCCAACGAACAGTACCGCGTCGAATCCGCCTTGAAGGAATTATTGGACAACGAGGAGCTTCCGGCAAAGGCGTTCTCGGTCATCAACGGGTATCTTTCCATCCTGAAGGAACGGGAAGAAACCCCGCCGGACACATCCTTCGCGTCCGATGAAAAAATCCTTGAACTTTTGAATTCCATCTCCCCGGAGAACCTTTCGTCCCTGATGATTTGCATCCAGACGAGGATTCAGACCGGGACCAAGCCGGATTATTTCGTGGGCCTGCTCAATCCGTTCATGGAGTCGGAGACGACCGACCCGGTCTACAAGGTGGGCCTGCTCCAGCAGTTTACCGCCCTGTCCCTTTCTTCTCCCTGCACGCTTCCTTTCCGCGTAAGGATTGAGAACAAAGTCTACCCGATTGTCTGCGACGGGAGCCTCGATCTCTCGACGGATATCTTTTTAAGGATGATCAAGTACTACGGGAAGAGCCTAAATCTTCCCGAACCGACGGAGGAGACGCTCGAGACGTTCGCTTCGCTCTACCGCGTGGTGCATTATAACGAGAAGAACGTGCTCAACACGGAGATGGACATCAAGTCGTTCGTCCAGTGCTTCGTGGAAGAATATAACCGGAGCATGACCCCGTTCGGAGGAAGTTCTTCTCCGTCGAACATCCCGCCGGAATACCGTTCGGCAAAAGGATACCGGGAAGCTTTCTCGTTCATAAGGGTGGTGTTCCATCCGTAAATAAGGTTGTCTTAAAAATCTTTACTATAAAGAAGGGAAAGGAGAGTTCCGTCCCTTCCTTTTCTTATTTATAAAAAGAGA
>CAYUFI010000070.1:0-3910 GCA_964444175.1 uncultured Clostridiaceae bacterium
CTTTTTACTCAACCTGTGCTACTCCATCTTCAAGTCGCGCGGGCTTTCTGTAGATGAAATCGCGATGACCTCGTACGAGTCGTGGTTCTTCCTTCTCTTCTCAGGATTCTTCTTCATTTATTACGTGATTTTCTCCTTCGTCCCGTTCGTCTCCGTCCCGGGCTCGAAGAGGGAACGCCTGACGAAAGGAATCTTCTCGGTCCTTTACGCCGTCCTGGCTTCGTACTTTCTCCTCTTTTTCGTCAAAGGGTTTTCGCCGGTGATTTCGCTGAAATTCGGCTTCCTCGATCCGCTCGCTTCCTCTCTCGGCTGGAGGTATCTCCTCTCATGACCCCGCTCGACAAGACGCTCCTGCTCGCCGAGAAATTCGGCGCGGATTCCTCGTATTTCACGTCCGCCTACGTGCGCTCGGTCCTTTCGTCTCCCGAATATAAGGGACTCGTCGAAAACGTCGCTTCTTCCGAACCATATCCGCTGAAGAAAGCCATCGCCTTAAGGGAAGATTTCAAGCACATCGATTACGACGTCTCCACTTTCGAGGAAGGCGTCTATCTCAGCACGCGCGTGAATTACCTCTATTCGGTCTCGGACGTCTCGTTCTATTACAACCCGCTGATGAAATACGACGTGAAGCCCGAACTTACGACCGTCGGGGAATTAAGAATCTCCTATCGGGGAAAGAAAGTGACGGTGCAGCAGATGATTGACGACAAAGAGGGGACGCTCGCGTATAAGGCGCACGCCATCTCCGAGCAGTGCGGCTATTACCGCGACGAGGCGGCCGCGATCCTCGATTACCAGATTGGCCGGACGCAGCAGAACAAGGGCCTTTCGTCCAAGATGCGCCTGATGGCCGTAAGGCACGTCCTTCTTTTCGCGGTCTGTCTTGTTTATTTCGTTTTAGCAGGATATTCCCTTATCAGCCGGCGGGACATTTTCGTAGAGGCCTACACCGTTTTTTCCCCGTCCTCGCTTTCTTCCTGGGGAATCGTGCTTTTTGATCTTTTTACGGTCCTGGCCGCGGGAAGCTTCTTTCTGACCGAGGCGAGATGGAACACGCTCGTCTCGCCGTACCGGTATTTCGCGCGCTTCCGCAAGCACGAGCTCAGCAAGAAACTCAAGGCCCTCAATAAGAGCGCCCAGAGGCTCGCCGACGACCTCTATCTGGCCTGCAAGGAGAAGAAGCACCTCGAAAAGGACCTCTCTTCCTACGAAGCGTTCTCCGTGCGGGAAGACTCGATCCGGAGGTATTTAGCCGTCTACAAGGCGGACGGGGACGGATTCTACCTGTTCTTGAAAGGCCTCGTGAAGTTCTTCCTGGTCCTAGCGACCTTGGCCCTACTTTATCTGTTCGTGCTCTATCTGATCTGGAGATATACCGGAAATGTCCTCTGAGGCGAAATTCTACATCGAGCTCTACAAAGGGAAGGGCTACTCTTCCTTCGAGGAGATGGGGAAGGAAGTCTACCTCTATCCGGGAAGGTTTTACGCGTTCTTTCAGAGCAAGCCGTTCTTGCGCCTCCTCTATCAGGACAAGAAGCGCTACTCGGAATATCTTTCCCTGCTCGAAGAAAAGGACATCCCGGACGTGTTCCTATTCAAGATGTCGTACATTCTGAACCCGTACATGTCCCTGCGCTATCACCATTTCCTGTTCCGTTCCTATAAGGAACTCGGGGAACAGATGCTGTTTTACGGTCCGACCGTGGACGTGTATCTGAAGGACCTGTTGGTCTACCATCTTCTTTCCGCGTATATGGAAAAAGTCGGGGACACGAAGCGTTATATGTCCATATACGCGTCCGTGAAGGAGTGCGAGAAGGAAGCCGCCGACCGGGAGAACGTCGCCTACTGGAAACTCGCGTTCGCCTTGGCCGGAACGAAGGAGATCGTCTACCGCCACACGTCCTATTCCTCCCCGAAGGAATTCTTCAACGACCATCTGGTCCTTTCGTCCTTGATTGAACTTTCCGAACATCTCGAGGAAAGCGAGTACGTGCTGGCGTGGCTCGAGACGAACGGATTCGATTTTAAGCTCAGCACTTACCGCGGGCTCGTCCAGAGTGAGGAAAAGCAGGAAGAGGCGGCTAGGGAACTGGAGAAGGCCCTGTCTTTGCGCTCGGAACATAAAGAAAACGGGAAATAAAATAGAGTATAATAAAACCGGTTTCCAGAGAATAAGCTTTATAGGAGGAATGTAACAGATATGGAAGCGTACGAAGAAAAAGTTCAGGCCTGGTTATCCGATCCGAACGTCGACGAGACGCTGAAGCAGCAGATCCGTTCCGCCTCGAAGGAGGAACAGAAGGACATGTTCTACCGCGATCTCGAATTCGGGACCGGCGGCATGAGAGGCGTCCTCGGTCCGGGTTCGAACCGCATGAACGTCTTCACGGTCTCGAAGGTCACGGTCGGGTTCGCCCTGTACATCATTAAGACCTACGGGGAAGAAGGGAAGAAGAGAGGCGTCGTCATTTCGCACGACAACCGCACGAATTCTCGCGCGTTCACGCTGAAGGTCTCGCAGGTGCTGAACGATTTCGGCATCAACACGTTCATCTTCGACTCGCTGCGCCCGACTCCGGAACTCTCCTATTCGGTGCGCTACCTGAAGGCGGCGGGCGGCATCATGATCACCGCTTCGCATAACCCGAAGGAATACAACGGCTACAAGGTCTACGACGATACCGGCTGCCAGCTCGTTCCCGAACAGATCGAGCCGCTGCTGAAGATCATCGCCGGCTTAGGCGACGAAAGGACCCTGAAGTACGAGAAGGCCGAGGTCCGCGGCGTCCAGAAGACGCTCGGCAAGGACGTCGACGATTCGTTCATGGAAAAGGTCCGCTCGGTCGCGATCAACAAGGACGACAAGAAGATCATCAAGATTGTCTTCACCCCGCAGCACGGAACCTCTTCCGTCCTCGGCAGAAGACTGTTCGCCGAGCTCGGCTACGTCGAGGGCGTGAATTTTTTCCCGGTCCTCGAGCAGTGCACGCCGGATCCGCTGTTCTCGAACACGAAGTCCCCGAATCCGGAGAAGCCGGAAGCGTACGAAAAGGCCATCGAACTGGCCAAGAAGGTCGGCGCGGATCTGATTCTGACGACCGATCCGGACGCGGACCGCTGCGGCGTCGGGTTCCTCGATTCCAAAGGGCAGTACGAGCTCTATACGGGCAACCAGACGGGCGCCCTCTTGATGGATTACGTCCTCGGGGAAAGAGCCAAGCGCGGTTTATTGACCGATAAATCCACGATGTGCGATACGATCGTCACGTCGACCTTGGGCGAAAAGATCGCGCGCCACTACGGCTGCCAGGTCCGTTCGTTCCTTACCGGGTTCAAGTACATCGGTTCGGCCATGAACAAAGCCGACAAGACCCACGAGTTCAAGTTCGAATTCGGGTACGAGGAATCCTACGGATACATTTTCGCACCGTTCTGCCGCGACAAGGATTCGCTCGAATCCCTCCTGATGATTGCGGAAATGACGAACCACTACCTGCTCACCGAGGGCAAGAGGCTCGACGAGAAGCTCGAGGCGCTCTACAAGGTCTACGGCTACCACATCAACAAGCTGTACGACATCTACTTCAAGGGCGAACAGGGCGCGGAGACGATGAAGAACATCCTTTCGTTCCTGCGCGAACATCCGTTCAAGGACCTCGGTGGCGTCAAGGTCGTGAAATACGAGGATTACCTGAAGCGCGAGATCCACGAAGGGGACAAGGTCACTCCGCTCGAAGGCTTCCCGTTATCGGACGTCCTCCGCTTCTTCTTAGAAGACGGCTCCTGGCTCGCGGTCCGTCCGTCGGGCACTGAACCGAAGTGCAAGTTATATTACGAGGCGGTCGACACCGTGAAGGAACGCGCTCTGAAGAAACCGGAAGAATTCCATAAGGATCTCCTCCGT
>CAYUFI010000071.1:0-3763 GCA_964444175.1 uncultured Clostridiaceae bacterium
TGATGGAAAACCTTCGCGATTTCCGCGTGGACTTCTTGGGAGAACGACTGCTTCACCGGATGCCCAATCAGACCGTATTCCATTTAAAGGACGTCCTTTCCGAACGAAGAAATCAGCGAATCCGCCACGGCGAAAGCGGTCATCGCGTCAATCACGACGCAGACCCTCCGGATAATCGCCGGATCGTGGCGTCCGGTCAGTTCCAGCACGGCGTTCTCCTTCTTTCTGAAATCGACCGTGTCCTGTTTCAGGCCGATCGAGGAAGTCGGTTTCACGGCGCAGTTGAAGACCACCGGCATGCCGTTGGCGATTCCGCCGTTGATCCCGCCGTTATGGTTCGTTTTCGTCTTCACCATGTCCCCGTCCATATAGAATTCGTCGTTCATCGTTGAACCGGTCCCGTCTTTGAACGCGAATCCGCTGCCAAACTCAATCCCTTTGATCCCGCCGATGGAGAACATGTACGACGAAAGCACGCTCTCGAGGGAGTCGAAGGACGGTTCTCCCGTCCCGACCGGAAGATGCAGAATCGCCGTCTGGGTCACCCCTCCGATCGAGTCTTTCTTCGAAGCGGCTTCCTCGATCTTCTCTTCCATCTTTTCCCCGACCGGATCGAGCACGGGGAAACGCTCCCCGAAAAGTCCGTCGGCTTCTCCGTCGGTCAAGGAGGAATAGACCAGATCCCGGTCCTTCACTCCGCCTAGTTCGAGAATGTGCGTGCAGATCTTCATTCCTTTTTTCTGTAAGAGAGGAAAGACCAGCCCGCTTAAGGCCACTAACGGCGCGGTCAGCCTTCCGGAGAAATGCCCTCCCCCGCGGTAATCCTGGAATCCTTTATATTTTTCGTTCGCGGCGTAATCCGCGTGGGACGGCCGCGCTAAAGACGAAAGGACATCGTAATCCGAACTCCTCTTGTTTTCGTTCGGAATCAGGACGCAGATCGGCGCTCCTGTGGTCTTTCCGTTAAAAATCCCCGACACGAAACGGTACGGATCCTTTTCGATCCGCGCGGTCTCCCCTTTGCCGGAGGGGCGGCGCTTGGCGAGCAGAGAATCGATCAAAGAATAATCGACTTCTTCTCCCGCCTTCATCCCGTCCAGAACGGCTCCGATTTCTTCCCCGTGGCTTTCCCCGAACAGGGTCACTCTCAGGTTCTTTCCGATGGTGTTCGACATGGTTTTACGCCCTCTTTTCTATTAAGTCTTGAATTTTCGCCGGGACGATTTCGAACGTCCCGATCTTTTGAACTTCCACTAGGGACACCATATCCCCGGAAGCCTTCTTATCGTGCAGGATGTACGGAATCAGTTCGGAAGTCGGAATGTCTGTTTCATACGGAAGGCCGTATTTTTGTAAGACCGGCCTCAGTTCGTCTTTTACTTCTTTTGAAGCGCAGTACATCATTCCGATGGCGACGCATTCCCCGTGCAGGAGCTTTCCCTTCTCGTGCGCTTCAATCGCGTGTCCGAACGTATGTCCGAAATTCAGAGCTTTCCTCAGCCCTTTTTCCTTTTCGTCCTGTTCCACGACGCTCTTCTTGATTTTCAAAGAAGAGACGATGATGTCCTCGATGTCGTCTTCGAGGTTCTTCGAATCCCGGATCCTTTCGAACAGGTCCTTATCGAAACAGACTGCCATCTTGATTGCTTCGGCGAGCCCGGCGCGGATCTGGCGTTCGGGCAAAGTCTTCAGCGTCAGCGGATCGATCAAGACTTCTTTAGGAGGATAGAAGGATCCGACGATGTTCTTCAAACCTTTGAAATCGACGGCGGTCTTCCCGCCGATCGAAGAATCCACTTCGGAAAGCAGCGTCGTCGGGACGTTGTAGAAATCGATCCCGCGCATATAGATGGACGCGGCGAATCCGCTTAAATCCCCGACCACCCCGCCTCCGACGGCGACGACGCAGTCCTTTCTAGCGAAATCGCGATCCACTAAGAACGACAGAATATCCGTCAGATTCGCGATGTTCTTGCTTTCTTCGCCCTGAGGGATCACGTAGACATACCCCTCTTTGGAAGCCTTCATAACCTTTTCGGCATAGGAAGAAGGAACTCCGTCGTCCGTGACGACGAGGACTTTCCTCTCTAGATTCAGTTCGCTTCCGGCGCAGTCCAGGATCCCTTTTTCAACGAGGACCTTATAGGAGGAGTTTCCGCTCTTCACGTCCAGTTCCATCTAGAGTTCCTCCTTATAGACGCCGGCTTCCTTGAAGGAAATAACGTTCTCTTTTAGTTCGGAGAGCATCTCCTTGGCTTTTTTGGAAGACGGATTCCCGTCGATCTCGGTATAGAAGTAATAGTTCCACGGCTTCTTCTTCAGCGGGCGGGATTTGATCGTGCGCATGTTGAATCCGTAACGTCCGACGATGTCGAGGGCCTTGGCGAGCGAACCGGCCTCGTTCTCCGCGACGAAAGTCACGATGAAATGGATGCCGGACTTCTCGTTTTCGGAAGGGACGAAGCGGTTCTTGGAGAACACGGCGAAACGGGTCGTGTTGTCCTTGGCTTCGTTGATGTCCGGGGCGAGCACCTCGAGCCCGTAGAGCTCTGCGGCTTCCTTGGAAGCGATGGCGCCGACGGAGCGGTCTTTCGAGGATGCGACTTCCTTGGCCGCGACGGCCGTATTCACCCGTTCGACGGGTTCGATCCCGTGTTCTTCGAGATATCTCCGGCACTGCTCGAGCGCCTGGGGATGGGAAAGGACGGTCCGGATTTCCTTTAAGGACGTCCCTTTCTTCGCAAGCAGGTTCTGGGAGATCCGCACGTCCCTGACCCGGTTTACGAAAAGGCTCCCTTCGTGAAGCAGGTCCAACACGGTCCCGACCTCCCCGGCGTAGGAATTCTCGAAGGGCAGGACGGCCGCGTCGCATTCGCCGTTCTCAACGGCGCGGTACGCCGACGAGAAATTCGGATACGGGACGGCCTCCGCTTCGGGATAAAGTCTCTTCGAGGCGATGTAGGCGAAGGAACCTTCCACGCCGGAATACGCCGCGCGGAAAGAACGGAACAGGGATTCCTGGTACGCCTTGGACAGATCCATCTCCCCTTTTAGGAAATCCGCGTAGTACGGATAGAGTTCCGTCCCTTCTAAGGAAGAGGCGTTCGCCCGGATCACTTCCTTCTCGCGCTCCGCGTCAAAGACGGGAAGCCCGCGTTCCTTCTTATAAAGGCCGATTTTCTTGGCGGTCTCCATGCGCTTGACAAAAAGTTCTTTCATCTCCGTATCGATACGGTTGATTTCGTTCCTGAAAGAACGGAGTTCTTCTTCCTTCATAGATCGGCGCTCTCTTTCTCTCTTCCTAACTTCTGCCTTCGGTTCCGGCGGAAAGAAATACTAGGACAAGTTTACCACAAAAATGACTATTCTTTTTCGCGACGATTTGTTGCGAAAAAGGAAAAGGGAAGCATACTAGAGTTGAGGAAGGAATGATTAGGATTCTGTTCCGAGTCGAGACGTTGAAGAATGCCGCCGGCGAAAAGCCTCTTTCCCCAGTAGAGATACGTAAGAGAAGTCGAAATGAGTCGTTCCCGAGTAGACGAGTAGCCGAGAAGAGAATCGAAGACGCGAAAGTCGAAGAGAAGCCGTTCCGAGTTGACGGGGACTAAGAGAAGCGAAAAGCCGACCTAATGCAGTTGCCGAGATGTTCTGTCGACCTAGTTCATTCCTTCCCTCTCAATTGGATTTCATCACAATATCCTCCTTTCTAGCCACCCGGTTCCAAGACGGAGCCGGGCGGTTTTATATAGGGAAGAAAATCCGG
>CAYUFI010000072.1:0-3697 GCA_964444175.1 uncultured Clostridiaceae bacterium
ACGAGGCCAGCAGGAAGAGGTTCCTCTATTTCGCCGCGGAGCATTCGATGTACGAGTCGAAGAACGCCCTGGAAAAGGCGATTGCCTTCTTCGGATACGCCCCCAAGGTGCTCCAGACCGATAACGGGAGCGAGTTCTCCGACAAAGCCTTCAGAGGCGAAGGGAGCCGATACGGCCGCGGGTACCCCAACGCCCTGGAGCCGTTTTTGGCCGCCCACGGGATCCGCCACCAATTCATAAGGCCGAGGACGCCAGAGCACAACGGAAAGGTCGAAAGAAGCCACAGAATCGACCAGGAGAAGTTCTACCGGAACCTGAGATTCTATTCTTTGGACGACCTCAGGAAACAGGGGAAAGCCTGGATGGACCGATACAATTCGACCCCGAGGATGGTGCTCAATCTGAAATCACCAAACCAAGCGGAACTTGACAGCCTGAAACGGATTATGGAGAATACGGGCGAGGTCAGATGCCCAAGGCTTCTCAAATGTTTCACATCAATTGAGAACTAACACCTCTCCCCCTTCCGAATCCAAAGTTCATATTGAGAAAAACGTGCAACAATGCTATTTTAGTAAGTGCCAGGAGGAACAAATTATATGGCAAAGAAAGCTACGGTCAATAAGGACGTCTGCATCGGCTGCGGACTCTGCACGGGTGTCTGCCCGGAAGTCTTCGCGATGGGCGATGACGGCAAGTCCGAAGTGATCGTCGATCCGGTTCCGGAAGAAGTCGAAGCGTCCGCCGAGGATGCTGCGGCCCAGTGCCCGGTCCAGGCGATCACCGTTGAATAACATTCACCGGCACCGTTCAAAAAAGCTTCGGGCGAAATCCCGGAGCTTTTTTTCATTCACGATATTTTTTACTTCGAAACCCGGTCGGAATGAGAGGCAGCCCTGTCCAGATTCTGGACAATCTTTGAAGCATTCTTCTCTGATTCATCTTCGGACGCTGTTTCTTCATTCCCTAACAGGATGGATTCGGCTTCTTCCTCGGTCAGACTCTTTTCCTGTTCCCTGGACTCCTTGACCGTCCCGACGAAATACTTCTTCATGAACGGGGAGCGCTGCATCAAAATGAAGATCAGGCGGTTGAAGACGATTTCGTAGATGGCGCACACCGCCAGGCCCTTGACCAGGTTGAACGGCAGATAGATGATGTTGATCGATAAGAAATAGCCCTTGTCGTACCCCATTTCGCTCAGGGCCTGTTCGACCTGGGCGACCATTTCGGAATTGAAGCAGGTCGTATACGCGTTAGTCAGATACGTCGGCGTGATGAAGAGGACGTTCATGCCCGTCAGAATCAGCGCTTCCAGCAGGATAATGACAACGTACCCGAGCAGGCGGAACCACAAGCCCCTCTTGAAGAGCTTGAAGACGTGCGAAGTGAGGAACAAGCCGAAGATGAAGCTCAAAGAGGATAAGAGCGCCGTCAGATCCCCGATGAAATAGATGCCCGAGCCTCCGTACACGAGGAGGTTGGCCGCTGCCTTGATGACGGCAACCGCCACCGCCGGCCACGCCCCGTACATCGCGTACACGATGAGGACGACCACGTCCGACACGTCGAACTCGAGCCACGGGATGACCCAGGGAATCTTCGCGTAGGTCATTAAGACCGCTCCCAATGCCGCCAGTACGGCGACCGTCGCCATCCTCGAAACGAGTCTTCCGGCATAATTTCTTTTTTCTTTTTGCATGTTCCTGTTTTCTCCTTTCTTTCCCCGGAGAAAAGAAAAACCCCGGAGAAAGATCTCTAGGGAACTCTGAAAAAGAGATGGGACATCTTCTTTCATCCAGCCTTTACTGTCGCCTCCTGAATCGCACAGGATCATGGTCCTATAACAGAACCGCGCGGGGTATACCGCCGAGAGGGAATTCCACCCAACCCTGAAGATCTACATTCAAACTATAGCACGAATCCGGAAAATGTAAAGGGATCACGCTTTCTTATACGTGTTGTTCTTCTTGTTCTCGCGGCAGAGGCGCTTCATCTCCTCCACGGTCGACAGCGGAATTTCCTCGTACGCCCCGCGCGGAAGATCGCCCAGCTTAATCGGTCCAACCTGGACGCGCTTCAGAGCGTAGGTCTTGTGCCCGAGCGCCTCGACCATGCGCCGAATCTGGCGGTTCCTGCCCTCGTGGATTGTGATTTCGAAGACGGACTTGTCCGGCCAGACGGAGATGGTCTTCACTTCGGCCGGGGCGGTCATCCCGTCCTCGAGCAGGATTCCTTTCGCGAGCTTTTCCTTCTCTTCGCTCTTCAGGATTCCGTCGACGGTGACGATGTACGTCTTCCCCAGGGAGGAAGAAGGATGCATCACGAGATTGGCGAAATCCCCATCGTCGGTCATCAGAAGGAGACCGGACGAATTGATGTCGAGCCGGCCGACCGGGAACAGCCTCCCGTACTTCGTAGGAACGAGCAGATCCACGGTCTTTCTTCCCTGCGGATCGTTCATGGAGCAGATGAAGCCCAGCGGCTTATTGACTTTCAGATAATGGAACGTCTTCTTTAAAGGGCGCAGGACCGTCCCGTCGACTTCAACGACGCAGGTGTCCTCCTCGAACTTGTTTCCGAGTTCGGTTACAAGCGCACCGTCGACCTTAACTTTCCCCGCCTGAATGTATTCTTCCGCCTTCCGTCGCGAGCAGAACCCGCGGTCGGCGATGATTTTCTGCAGTCTCGTTTCCATTTTTATTTTTCCTCCTCCAGGTATGCGGCCATCTTCTTTGCGTCCTCCTCGTCCTTCATCTTCAGGATCAGGCGGTTTCCTTCCCTTTCCATCTCGAAAGGCGGAATCCCCGTCTTCTTAAAAATCTTTCTTTTCTTTTTGAACGCATTCTCGCATTCCCGGACGTTCATTCGGAGGGCTTCCTCTGCTTTCTGAACGGCTTCCTCTTCGGAAAATCCGATGAGAAGCCTCGCCTTGGTATAAGGCAAGGTCCCGTCGGCGACCAGATCTTTCACCGGTTCGGGAAGAGAAGAGAGGCGGACGAGATTCGCCACCTGGCCGTGGGAGAACCCGGAGAGCTCGCGGATGTCCTTCTCGGTCTTTCCTTTCTTCTTCATATCGAGGAAAAGGGACGTGAAAACCAGAGGATTTTCCTTCAGTTCCTTATTCCGGTAGCAGCAGAATGAGCAATAGTCGTCCTCCGTCCCGCTAACGAAAATGCACGGCAGTTCCGCATCCTTTTTTTCCTTCGCCCGAAGGTATCTCCTTACCCCGTCGAGGACATAGTTCTTTCCTTCTTCCTGATAGACCAGGAGCGGGAAACGGATCTTTCCTTCCTCTTCTTTCTTAAATTTTGGGGAGTAATTCCTTTCGTCGGTCCAGGAAGGCAAGGAAAGGTCTTCCGTCCGGAGAGAGACGATCCTCCCTTCTTCGGAAGCTACCTTCAAAGAACTGACGACGTCCGAAGAAGCGTATCCTCCAATCAGGGAGGAGAGGCTGTTTTTCTGAATGAACCGTTTAGCCGACTTATTTTCCTTCTTCATAGGCGAGAATCTCCCGGGCAAGATTATTATACGCGATGCTTCCGGAAGCGTTCGGGCGGTAGAGGTTCCCCGGTTTCCCGTAGGCCACCGCCTCGGCCAAGGAGACGTTCCGCGGGATTCTCGTCGCGAAGGTTTTTTCTTTGAAAGTCGCAGTGACTTCCGAGGAGACTTCCGTCGAGAGGCGGTTGCGGTTGTC
>CAYUFI010000073.1:0-3364 GCA_964444175.1 uncultured Clostridiaceae bacterium
CTATAGGGAGAAAGAAACGGAAGGGGAATACGCTCTGAAGGACATCAATCCTTCATCGGAAGGCTTTTCTTACGACGCTACGTACCGGAAGGACGCTCAAAAGCTCTTTCCTTTGCTGCAGAAACATCCGCGCTTTCAGGACTGGAAGATCGGACCGTTCTTCCGTCTTTCCGGCGGCGGGGTTCAGACGGATATTCTGAGAATGGTTCTTCCTTCCGGTCTTTCCGTCCTTTCTTTCCGCGGGGCGACCCCGTCTTTCGATAGCTGGTAGGAATGCTTCTCTTTCGGGCTTGATAAAGAGACCGGAGGAGAGAAGGCGTCTATTTCCTACGTCCGGAAAGTCTTGAACGAATCGGAAGGGGATTTCGTCCTCATCGGCCACTCCAAGGGAGGGCATTTCGCCCTTTATGTCTACGCGCATCTAAACGGGGAAGAAAAGAAGAGGATCCGGAAAGTGTATCTATTCGATTCACCGGGATTTTCGAATGGCTCGGCTTCCATAAAGGACGATCCGAAGGTCATCAAGTTTGTCCCTCCGCGGAGCGGAATCGGAATCTTATTCGAGGAAGACCCCATTTGGTTCGAGATCGTAAGAGGACATTCGTTCTTCTCGTACGGACACGACGCCCTGAAGTGGCCTATCCAAAACGGAGCATTTGTGAGGGCGGAGAGGATGAAGCGCGGGAGCGACCATAGGAGAAAGGCGTTCAACCGGTGGGTGAAGTCCTTAAGCCAGGAAGAGATTGCTCAATTCGTCGAAACGGTCTTCACCGCTCTCAAAAAGACCGGAAGGAAGGATTTCCTGGATTATTTCTCCCACTGGAAAGAAGCGAAAAGGACGTTAAGGAAATCCGGGTATTATACGAAAGAAAGAAGGAAGTTCGTCCGTTCGGTTCTCTTCCTTCTGAGTGCGTTCTATCTGTTTCCGTCCTTTAAGAGGAAAATAGGACAAAAGGACAGGAGAAAGGCATGAAACGGACCGAAACCTGTTTCACGGACAGAAGTGAGGACGAAGCGTACCTCGCTTTCGTCCTGAACGAAGTTAAGGAACGTTACGGGCATAAGAAAGGCGGGATCTTCCTCGGAGAATCCAAGAAAGGGAACGAAGGGAAAGCTCTGCTTCAAAGGTCAGGAGAGGCCGGGCTGAATCTATCGGAATATTCCTATCGGGGCGGCGAAAAGTACGATTATTACGTCGACGCGTTTGTCGACGGATACCCTCAGAGCATAGAGGAATATGATTTCATCTCTTTCTATAACTCTTTAAAAGGGAAGAAGACCGCTTTGGAGATTCCGTCCGGGATCGAGCCGTCTAACGGCTCTACGGACGAAGGAATTTTCGCTCAGTCGGATTCCTTAGTCGGATACGCCCCTCTCGCCGGGCTATATCTGCAGGACGGGCTCGATGCAGGAGGAGAAAAGACGTTCTTCCGCGAAGGGACAGGCGGTATTTCCGTATTGGAAGAGAAGGACTTCCAAGGCATTCTTCCGCCTTTAAAAAGAAATACGAACAAAGGAGATTACCCCAAATGCGCCCTTGTCGGAGGTTCGTCCCTCTATCCCGGGGCGTTCTATCTTTCTCTCCTTTCGAAAGGGGCGTATCGCTTCGGAAGCGGATATACGTATATCGTTTCAAATGAAAGGGTCTTAAGCGAAGCCGTTCGCCTCAACCCCCAGGCTCTGCCGGTCGTCCTTCCCGACGAAGACGGATTCTTACTTGACGACAAAGAAAAAGTGAAGGACCTCGCCCGGAAAGTATCTTGCGTCCTCTTCGGGAACGGGGTCGGGACGAATCAAAAGACGTACGCTTTGCTCAGAGATTTCATGAGGGAACTGTCCGAAGACCAGACCCTGATCGTCGATGCGGACGGACTGAACCTGATTTCGCTCTACGGGGAGCAGGATCTGAAAGAGCGAAGCTGCCGGCTGATCCTGACCCCGCATTTAAAGGAATTCTCGCGCCTATGCCGGAAGAGCCTCGATGAAATCGAACGCGATCCGGTCGGACTGGGAAAGGCGTTCGCCTTGGAATACGGATGCACGCTCGTTTTAAAGTCCGCGTCGACCCTGATTTTCTCTCCGGAAGGAGAGGCTCATCTGTCCGCGTTCGGGAATTCCGGGCTCGCCAAGGCCGGAAGCGGGGATCTTCTCGCCGGTCTGACGCTCGGGTCGTCCTTGATTCTGAATGACCCGGTCCGAGCGGCGGAACTGGCCTGTTATCTTTTGGGGAAAAGCGCGGAAATCTACGCCCGTAATCACGCTTTGCGTTCCCTCGTCTATTCGGACGTCATCGACGGGATTGGGACGCTACTCAAAGAACTGGAAAAGTAGAAGGAAGATTCCCCTATTCCTTTCCGAATCAAAAACTGCGAGAGGACGCGGCGCGTTTTTTTACTTCCGGTAGTATTTTCCTGAAAGCGGGATGATGAAGACGGACAGGGATTCCGGTTTGCCGTCAGGACCCGGGAACGGGATGAACTCGAGACGGACTTCGATCGTTTCTCCCGATTTAGACCGCACGGTTCCCTGATAACTGGCGGAGCGGCCGGTGCTCAAGGCCTTTTTGCCTTCATAAGCGAGTCTTTCGGAAGAAACGAAGCAGGGCAGTTCGCCGAGCTCTTTTCCGTAGACTTCCTTCGGGGCGTATCCGAGAAGTTTTTCGGCGCCTTTGCTCCAGTAGAGGAGCTTTCCGTCCTCCGGGAAGTAGCAGCAGGCGCCCGGAAACGCGGCCAGCACTTCTACGACCGCTTTCTCTGCGATGGTCCGAAGGTCTTTTTCGTCAACGCTTTCGACCGGGACGGACTTTTCCTCCAGCATCTTGAACGCTATCTGTTTCAGCTCTTCGCTCTTCATGCCCGTATAGGCGCGGATGGAGGCGAAGAGGGAGACGGAGATTCCTTCGATTTCCTGAATCGAGTCGACGGCTTTTTTCAGCGCGGAAGCAAGTCTTTCGAATTCGGCCGGCTCGGTGAACTCGGTCAGGACGCAGAACTGGCTCAAAGCGCAACGGCTGATGACGGCTTTATTTCCGGCCGTATCAACGAGCGCGGCGGCAACCTTTTTCACGACCGCTTCTTCGAATTCCACCCCGTAAATTTGGGTCAGACGGTCGATTTCCGGCACGGATAAAAACAGGATTCCGTACGGACGGCGGGTCAGCACGTATTCCTTGTCGTAGGAGGCTAAACTGTCGAAGAAAGTGACGATGTTACAAAGACCCGTCGCGGGGTCGGTCTCGGAAGCGGCTTTTTCCAATCCGGAGAGGCGCGCGGCCATCTCTTCGTCGAGGAAGTATCCCATCAGGCCGGAAATTTTCCCGCCCTCGTAGGTCGGCCACGTGGTCGCGAGGATGGTGTGCGAAACG
>CAYUFI010000074.1:0-3334 GCA_964444175.1 uncultured Clostridiaceae bacterium
GACCGGGTATTCGCCCGAGGCGGATTCGCCGGAGAGCATGACCGCATCGGTCGATTCCATAACGGCGTTGGCGACATCCGAGACCTCGGCTCTCGTCGGGTTCGGGTTGTGCTGCATCGAATCGAGCATCTGCGTGGCGGTGATGACCGGCTTGCCGAGCTTGCGGCAGGTCTCAATCATCTTCTTCTGAATGACCGGAACGTCCTCGGCCGGGATTTCGACGCCGAGGTCGCCGCGGGCGACCATCAGGCCGTCGGACGCCTCGATGATGGAATCGAGGTTCGCGACCGCTTCGGTGTTCTCAACCTTGGAAATAATCTTGATGTTCTTTCCGCCGTTCTCGTCGAGCACCTTGCGGATGTCGGCGATATCCTGCGTGTTGCGGATGAAGGAAGCGGAAATGTAGTCGACGTGCTGCTGGCAGCCCCAGACGAGGTCCGCACGGTCCTTTTCGGAGATGTACGGCATATTGAGGTGCGTGTCCGGGCAGTTGACGCCGCGTTCGTCCTTGATGGTGTGGTGGTTCAGCGCCCTGACGATGAGGGCGTGTTCCTTTTCGTCCTTGCCGATGACTTCGAAGCCGAGATTGCCGTCGTCGAGACGGATCGAGGCTCCGATCTTCGCGTCGTCGTAGAGTCCGGTATAGGTGACGGAGAACTGCTTCGCGTTGCCCATGACCGGCTTCATGTAGATCTTCATCTCCTGGCCGGTCTTGACTTCGAGCTTTCCGCCTTCGAAGTTGCCGGTACGGATTTCCGGTCCCTTGGTATCGAGCATGATCGGGATGATGATGCCCTTTTCCTTTTCGATCTCGCGGATCGTCAGGATCTTACCGAGATGTTCCTCGTACGAGCCGTGCGAGAAATTGAGACGGGCGATGTTCATGCCCGCATCGATCATCTTCAGCAGCACTTCCTTCGGGGAAGAGGCCGGGCCAATCGTGCAGACGATTTTCGTCTTCTTATTGATGTTCATGTCCATGGTGATTAATGAAACGCTGTTCCTTTCGCTCTCTATATTAGCACAACGGATTTCCGATAGAACGGACTCTTTGCTTACGAACTAATTTTAAGCGATGAGCACCGCGTCCTTGACGAATGCTTCGGAAGTATGGCGCGGCATCGCCAGGGCCTTATCGATGTCCGTATAGGTCAGGCGGTTGTTGATGATGCCGACGCAGGAAGAGGTGACGCCCTGCTTGATGAGGTTGATGGCGTAGACGCCCATCCTCGAAGCGAGGATGCGGTCGAACGCGGTCGGGGAACCGCCTCTCTGCATGTGCCCGATGACTTCCGCCCTCGTCTCGAATCCGGACTTTTCCTGGATCTCGCGGGCGAACTCGTAGACGTCGGTGATCTTTTCGGAGATGATGACCATCGCGTGGCGCTTGCCTTCCTGACGCTGCTGGCGCAGCTTCTCGATGACGTCCTGCTTGGTCATCATGCACTCGTTGGTGATGGTGATTTCAGCGCCCGTGGCGAGGCCGGCGTAAGCGGCCAGGTCTCCGCAGCGGTTGCCCATGACCTCGATGACCGAGCAGCGCTGGTGCGAGGTGGACGTGTCGCGCAGACGGTCGACGCATTCGATGATGGTGTTGAGCGCGGTATCGAACCCGATCGTGTAATCGGTCGAGGCGATGTCGTTATCGATCGTGCCCGGAAGACCGATGGTGTCGATTCCGAGGTGGGAAAGGCCTCTTAAGCCCATGTAGGTCCCGTCGCCGCCGATGCCGACGAGCGCGTTGATCCCGTAGGAATTGAGGATGCCCGCCGCCTTGACGCGAACCGCCTCTTCCTTGAATTCCGGAAGGCGGGCCGTTCCTAAGATCGTGCCGCCGCGGTTCAGAATGTCCGAGACGGAATGACGGTCCATCTTCTCGATGTTGTTTTCCAGAATTCCTTTATAACCGTCGTGGATGCCGTAGACTTCGAATCCGTACTGGAGCGAGGTGCGGACGACCGCGCGCACGCACGCGTTCATGCCCGGAGCGTCGCCGCCCGAAGTCAAAACACCGACTTTGATTGCCATAAAAATAACCTCCTTGGGTCATACGGGCCTAAAGCCCTATGTTAATTATAGAGGAAAGGCCCGGAACCCCTGGAAAAAAAGCACTGCTGGAAGCGCTCACAAAAGTGGGAATTCCGGAAGGGACTATCAGAATCGGACACGGACCTTTAAGAAATGCGTTTGCTTTTCTATATTCTTAGTATGCATCCGTTCTTTTTCTTCTCAAACAGGGAAGCACGGAAAAATGAAAGAAAATGGTATACTGAATACGCTATGAACGCTTTTGAAGAAGACGCCCTGATCCGCGTTGAAGCCGATTTTTCCCTTTCCCTCGTCCAGGAAAAGGTCCTGACCTCGTTCTATCTGCCTTTAAGCGGCAGTTCGGCTTTTTCTCTTTACCATCTTTTAGTTCAGCTGGCCGATACGGAGGACAGAAGGCCCTATATGGCCGGGGAGCTCGCCGATATGGCCTCCTGCCTTTTGAGCGAGCTGCAGCCGGCGCTTCTGAAGCTCGAAGGCCTCGGTCTTTTAAAAGCCTACCGGAAGGAAAACGGGAACAAGCCGTGCTACCTCTTTTTGCTGAAGGAACCTCTGAAACCGTTCGAAATCCTGAAGGAACCTTGTAACGCCGAATTTAAGAAGGCCCTTCTTGCCAAGATCGGGGAACGGAAGGAAGCCGAACTCGAATACGCCTACCGCGTCAACACCGCTCTCGACAAGGACTATTACGACATCAGCGTCTCCTTCGGGGACGTCTTTATGGATCAGGAGGACATCTCCGCTTTCGCTTCCTTAAACGGGGAAGACCTGAATCAGTATCTTTTCAGAAACGAGAAAAAGAAGGACGGGCCCTCCTTTAAGAAAGACGTGTTCCAGAACGAACTGGAAGAGGTCCAGATTCCTTTTTCCGGGGTGGAGAACCAGTACGCGGAAATTGCGCGCTTATCGGTCCTTTATGCCCTGAACGAGAAAGAAGCGGCGCATCTCGTCGCGGAGAAATGCATGACGAGCGACGGGCTGTTCTCTTTAACGACCTTCCAGAAGGGAGCGATGGACCTGCACCATTACGGTTTGAAGAACGTCGAAACGGAAGAAGGGGACGAGACGCCGTTCGGACATTCCGATTTCGCCAAGCGCGTACGGGCCTATCAGGAAAAGACCCCGCTCGAATTCCTTTCTTTGTGCCTCAACGCGGAACCTCCCCTTTCGTATAAGAAGACACTGAACGTCCTTTCGGACACCTACAAGGCTCCGAACTCCCATATCAACGCCGTCATCGACTACACGGTCCAGAAATTCCTCGCTCATGCCGACACCAGTATCTGAA
>CAYUFI010000075.1:0-3081 GCA_964444175.1 uncultured Clostridiaceae bacterium
CCCGTTCGCCAGCGAGGAATCCCCGATGACGACGGCCGTCGCGGACGTGTCTCCGGAGAGTTTTTTTGCCGCGGAAATCCCCAAAGCCGTCGGGATCGACGTCCCGCTGTGGCCCGATTCGAAGCGGTCGGCTCCGCTTTCTCCGATCTTCTGGAACCCGGACACCCCGTTTTTCTGGCGCAGGGAGGATAAATCCCGTCCCGTCAGGATCTTGTAGGCGTACGTCTGGTGTCCCACGTCGAAGAGGATGTCGTCCTTATACGGGTCGAATTCGTGAAGCAGGGCGATCGTGAGTTCCACCGCCCCGAGATTCGAGGAGAGGTGGCCTCCGTTTTGCGAAACATCCGAAAGAATCTCCCTACGGACATCCTGAGCGAGTTCTTCCTGCTCCTTATAGGAGAGGTTTTGGAGGATTTTCAGATTGAAATGCTTCGTGTCGAACTTCATGATTCAACTTATTTTCTACTATTTATCTACTAATCTTTTACTATCTCGTTCGTCGCGTTCTTTCTCATCTCGTCCAGCTCTTCGTTGAGCTCCTTGATGAGCTTCTGGCCTTCGCTGTAGAGCTTATAGTTCTCCTGCAGAGTCAGATTTCCGTTTTCGGAAAGCTGCTTCAGGATTTCGTCGAGCTTCGCTTCCTTTTCTTCGAACGTCGCTTTCTTGGTCGCCATATTAGATCTGTCCTCCTTTGAAAACATCTTTCACTTCACTTAGGACGATGCCGTCCCGCATTCCGATTTCAATCGAATCGCCTTTGTTGAGTTCGGAGACGCTCTTCACCGTTTTTCCGTTCAGGCGGACGATTCCCTTCCCTTCGGTCAGCCCGTTACGAGGGTTCAAGGCGTTCAGCTTCACCGCTTTCCCGTTCAAATCTTTCTCCATTAGATAAAGCCTGTTCAAGAACGCGTTTTTTAGAGCGTTCTTCTTCTCGCTGAGATTCGATTGTTTTTTCAGGATCCTGTTCGAAGGGGAATACGACTCGAGCGCCTTCTCGTACTGAACCAGTTCGAGCGCCTTCGACGTGGCGTAGCGCTCCTCCCAGTCGTCGAGCTTCTTTTTTTTCAAAGACAATTCGTCCCTCACGGCCTGTTCGTCCGGCAGGACCGCCTCGGCCGCCGCCGTCGGGGTGATCGCGTAGACGTCCGCGGCCAGATCGCATAAGGAGCGGTCGATCTCGTGCCCGATGCCGGTCACGACCGGAACGGGGGATTCGGCGAGCTTTCGCACGACTTTCTCGTCGTTGAAGCAGCTCAAATCCGTCTTGCTTCCGCCGCCCCTTCCGAAGATGAGGACGTCGATATCGCTTTTATACGCTTTGTCGAGCGCCCTAATCAAGGAAGCGGGCGCGTTTTCTCCCTGCACGAGTGCGTCGAAGAGAACGGTGTTCACCGGTACTTTCTTGCTCAGCGTCTGCATGATGTCGTGGTACGCAGCCCCGCTCGCGGAGGTGATGATTCCGATTTTCCGGATCGTCTTGGGAAGAGGCCTCTTCCTTTCTGAAGCGAAAAGGCCTTCTTTTTCGAGCTTTTCCTCAAGCCTCTTCAGTTTCAGAAGCTCGTTCCCTTCCCCTTCCTCGATTAAGTCCTTCGCGATGAAGGAAATCGTCCCGAAAGGCGGATAATACGATAAATCGCCCCGCACGATGACCTGGTCGCCTTCGTTATAGGTCGAAACGATGCTTCTTTGGTAATACGAAAAAACGATGGCCCTTAAGGTCGCCTTCTTATTCGGCGGAAGATTGCTGTCTTCCGGGTCGATCAGGGTCAGATAGACGTTCCCGCCCTTCACCTGCTTCGAAACGATTTCCCCGCGCACGCGGATGTTCATGAAGAGCTCGCTCTGCAGGACTTCTTTCAGGATGTCGGAGAGCTGGCCGACGCTGAGGATCCGGTTCTTGTCCAAAAGGCCCGGCATGGTTTATAAGACCTTGTCGAGGACCGCGTTGACGTAGGCGGAATCCGACGGAGAGAGATATTTCTTGGCCAGATCGACGCAGGAATTGATGACGATGGGCTTCGCCGAGTAATTCGTGTATTTCCCTTCCGCGACGGCCTCCAAGAACAAAGCCTGCGCGTAGGTGTTCAGACGGCTGAACGTCCATTTCTTCAAGTATTTGGAGACGAGGGCGACGATTTCGTCCCGGTTCTTCAAAGCCATCAGGAAAACTTCCTTGACGAAAAGCGAGAGCTGGTCGGGGCTCGTTATACCGAACCGCGTCGCTTCCCCGAAGGCCCCCACGAGCACTTCCTTGGGGTCGTAATCGACATGGGCCATCTCGTTCATAAGGCAAGAATACAGCGCCTGGACGAGCGTCTCGCGCTCCTCGGTCCGCGGCATGATCTTGATTTTGCTTTCTTCCATCTTTTCGCTTCCTCTCTAAAGGTCAAACATTCGAAACGACCTATCTTATCGCTTTAAGGCGGATTTTCCTACTGGAAAATGCCGTCGATGTGGATGTTGAGGTTCACTTCCGGTATTTCCGTTAAGGACAGGATCTGGTCGGCAACCTCTTCCTGCAGTTCTTTGCAGAGCGTCGTCGCGTTCTCGCCCTTGCGGATCAAAACGCCGAAATCGATGGTCGGCTTCCCGCTTTTAGCGAACGTCGTCGAGATCTCCGTGTTGAGGACGATGTTGACGATGTTCCCGCTGCTCGCCTGCTTCTTGTCGAGGGCGACGTTCGGTAACTCCTCTAGGGCCGCCTCGGCAATCTTCGAGAAAGCGTTCTTCGACAGATACCCGTTGCCCTTGTTCGAGGACGACGAGCCGGACTGGATGTATTTGATATCGGCCATATGGTTTTCCTCCCTCATTTACTTCTTCGGCCTGACGACGAAATTCAGGATCTTGTCGGGGACGTAAATCACCTTGACGATGTCACTCGAATCGAGATACGAGGCGACCTTCGGATCCTTCTTCGCTTCCTCGACGGCCTTGTTCTGATCCTTGAGGCCGCGTTCGAGCGAGACTTCCCCTCTTCTCTTCCCGTTGATCATGACGCCGAGGACGATCTTGTTCTCGATCGTCTTGCTTTCGTCGTAGGTCGGCCACGGGGCACAATCGATGAAGCCTTTATTCCGC
>CAYUFI010000076.1:0-2845 GCA_964444175.1 uncultured Clostridiaceae bacterium
TATAGCTCAATCAATCCATAAATCAATCGACGGCCTCCCGGTCGTCTGTTTGAGCGTGCCCAAACAGACAGGAAGCATTGATGGTACTCTCTACGACTTTCACTTGACAGGGCTTATCTAATTTTCAAGGAAAAATAAAAAGCGGAAACTCTCCGTGAATTTGAGTTTCCGTTGTATTTCCCTTTTGTAACGTTTACAATAGATAGGCCCGGGGTGTAGCACAGCTAGTTAGTGCGCTAGATTAGGGATCTAGAGATCGCGAGAGCGGAACTCGCCACTCCGACCATGGAGAAAGTCGACCGGTGTCAGCGCGCCGGTCTTTTTTTGTATTTCCTCCTTCCCTAAAAGGCGCACTAGACCCTTCAGGTTTTCATCCGAGACGAAAGCGTGGAGTGCGTCGTAAGAGGGAATCTCATGATCTTTCAAAGCGGAATGGAGCTTGTTCTCGGTCAGGGAAAAATACGTCCTCTTATCCGCGAAATCCGCGTCGGTCCCGCCGTCCATCTCGACGCTGACCATGTCCAGGACCAGCCGGCGGAAGATCGCTAAAAGCGATTCCTCGATCCAGTACGACATCTCGACCGGTTTCTTCAGCGATTCGTTAATGTTCTTCATCCGGACGTACATCTCGAGCCCGTCCTGCTCGTCGTGCCATAGATCGGTGAATCCGAAATCGAAGTTCCCTTTCGCCATGCGTTCCTTAGCGTATTCGAACGCGTCGTTCTGGACGATATGAATTTTCTCCCGGTGTTCGAAAGACGGGAGGATCATGTCCTCGAAGATGCGGATGACGTTCTTATCCTCTTCGACGATGGTGACCGACTTGACCTCGTCCTTTAAAGAAATCATGTACGGGAAATACCCTAAGCCCAGCCCGTAGACGATGACGTTCCCGTTGGCTTTATTGACCGCTTCCTTCATCGTGTTGATTTCGTGCGGGGTGATGGACATGTAGACCCTGTTCTTCTCTTTCAAAATCAGATACGGGACTTTCTTTCCGAAATACCCGTAGGACGTGATTTCCCTGTACCCGTGTTCCGGCTCGGTCTTCACGTCTTCATAGATGAATCCTTCGAACGGGGCGTAGTAATTGTACTCGAGGCTCCACTTCCCGGCCGTGTCCTTTTGGGGACGGATTCTCTTGTAATACGGGTTCGAAAGATATTCCTCTTCGTTCAAATGTTTCACTTCGTTCAGGCGGTAATATTGGACGAGGCGCTTCATGTCCGAATCGGAGACATTCACGTCGGTCTGTTTCATCATCAGAGAGAAATACGCCTCTTCCTCGGAAGCGCCGGTCTGTTCCCTTTCGGCTTTGACGTCCTCTTCCTTGATATAGGAAGGTTCCTTCAGCAGCTCGTTATAGAGTTCCCCGATTCCGATGTTCTCGTCTAAGACCGAGAACAGGGAATCGACTTTCTTTCCGTCCGACTTCGGATACGCGTATTTCATAAGCGGGATTCCTTTCCTTCTTGCTTCCTTATCAGTGTAATCGAAATAAAGCCCGAATGAGAAAGAATCCGGAACGGGACGGGGATTTTCCCTCTATAATAGTTCCGTCCATGGAAGAAGGAACGGAGAAGAAATCCTACGGGGCGACTTCGTTCGCCTGCTATCTCGCTTATATCGTGCAGGCGGTGGTAAATAACTTCCTGCCGCTCCTTTTCGTGTATTTCCACTCGGAATTCGGGATCCCGGACGGACAGATCACCCTCCTCATCACCATCAATTTCTCGGTGCAGCTGCTGATCGATCTGTTCTCCCCGCATTTTGTCGACCGGATCGGATACCGCCTTTCGATGATCTTAGCGAACGCCTGCGTCATCCTCGGATTCGTCCTTCTGTGCGTCCTCCCATCCGCCTTCGGAAATCCTTTTGCCGGCCTTTCAATCAGCGTCCTCATCTACGCCGTCGGAGGAGGGCTGATGGAAGTCCTGGTCTCCCCAATCGTCGAGGCGCTACCGAGCGCGCACAAGGAAGCGAAGATGAGCCTTCTCCATTCCTTCTACTGCTTCGGTCAGGCCTTCGTGGTCCTCGTGTCGAGCCTCTTCTTCCGGTTGGGAGGAATCGCGAACTGGAGGATTCCCGCCCTGGTCTGGTGCGTCCTTCCCCTGGCCGACCTCGTCCTCTTCTTATTCGTCCCCATCCGTCCCCTCGTTAAAGACGGAGAGAAAGGAAAGAGCCTCGCCGAACTGCTCAGGACGCCTCTTTTCTATATCCTCTTCGTCCTCATGTTCTGCGCCGGGGCGTCCGAGCAGGCCGTGAGCCAATGGGCCTCGACGTTCGCCGAAAAGGGGCTCGGCGTCTCGAAAGAATACGGGGACCTCTTCGGTCCGACGGCCTTCGCCCTCTTCATGGGGGCGTCCCGCCTCCTCTACGGATTCTTCGGAAAGAAGATCGATTTAAGGAAGGCGATGGCCGGTTCGGCCCTGCTCTGTGTCGGGGCGTATCTCCTCACCGGATTATCTAAGGAACCCGCCTGGGCCTTAACTGGCTGCGCCCTAATCGGATTCGGGGTCGGCATCTTCTGGCCGGGGACATTCTCGTTAGCTTCCGAAAGGATCGTGAACGGCGGGACGGAGATGTTCGCCCTCTTCGCCTTGGCCGGGGATCTCGGGTGCACGCTCGGTCCGGCTTCGGCGGGATTTCTCCTTTCGGCCGCTTCGCTGGACCTGCAGCAGTCCCTCCTCTGCTGCACCTTCTTCCCGCTCGTCCTCCTCGTTTTCCTCGGCCTCGAACGCCTGAGTTACCGGAAAGAAAAGGCGAACTTCAAGGAAAATCAAGGTTCGTTGTTAGTTTACTTTCTTAATGCACATGTTCTGTTTTTCCGTCCGTCTTTTCTTTC